>JAICLE010000016.1 GCA_025927545.1 Gemmatimonadales bacterium | reverse complement strand
GGGCCCGGGGATTTTGGATTTTTTGTTTGTAAATGAGGTGGGTGTGTACGTCGAGCAGCAGCACGGGCCCTTCCGCCGGCCTGTGCGCCAGCTGGTCCGTCGTCACCTGCCCGGTAACCGCGCCGGCGGGGGCCGGCGCGGCCCCGGTCGCCGGCGCGGATTGCCCGTCACATGCGAGCGCGAGGGTTGCCAGGACAATGACCGGCGTCCACCGGAGGCGCCTCACGGCAGCGAGTCCTCCCCCAGACCCAGGTAGGCATGCTCCTCCTCGACGTAGACGCGCGCCGCGTTTCGCCGGCGCCGTGAATCGAGCGACACCGGCCGCGCCGAGTCCGCCGGCGGAAGCGTTGCCATGGCTCGGCGCATCGGCACGCCCTTCTCGACCGCGGCGCGCATGTCGGAGGCGAGCCCTGTGATGTAGGCGCGGGTGCTGGCCACCAGTTGGGCCGGCTGTCGGGGAATCGCGCCGTGCCCCGGCACCGCGATGCGGGGCGCCAGGCTGTCGATGCCGTCCAGCGCGCGCTCGAGCGCGCGGGCGCTCCCGTCCACCACCATGGTCACCCCGTCCTCGATCAGCAGGTCCCCGGCGAAGAGCACCCGCTCCCTCGGCAGCCAGACCATGAGGTCGCCCGCCGTGTGGGCGGCGCCCGGATGCGTGATGATGATCGTCCGGCCGCCGAGCTGGAGGGTGTCCGTGCCCGTGACCGGCCGGTCCGGCACCTCGGCGAACTCGAAGCCGCGCATCGCGTCGAGTCCCATCACGCGTACCCAGTCGGCGATCAGCGCGTCCTGGCCGCCCTCGGACGCGAGCGTGCGGGTGTCGGGGTGGGCGATGATCCTGGCGCCAGCGCGCCGGAACGCGATCGCGCCGAAGGTATGGTCGGGATGGTGGTGGGTGAGCACCAGCCAGCGCACCGGCTGGCGGGTCACGCCGCGGATCGTCCGGAGCAGCGCCTCGCCCTCGCGCGGACTCGCGAGCGCGTCGATCACCACCACGCCATCACGGGTGACTATGAATCCGGCGTTCGGCCGGCCCTCCGACCCGCGCCCCGTGTCGCCCATGACGGCGTAGATGCCGTCTGCCAGCCGGGTGGCGGCGAACGGCGGCCCCGGCAGCGAGTCGGTCGGCCCCGACACGACGCCGACGAGGTGCAGCGCGGTGAAGAGAGCGGTGGAGAGCGTGGAGCGAGCTAGGCGGAAGCGAAGGCGACGTCGGCCGCCCGGCGGTAGACGCTGCCCCTGTTGTCGGTCCAGGTGAGCGTGAGCGGCGCTTCCCGGTCGGCCTTGAGCGTGAAGCTGACGATCGGGTCCTTGCTCACTCCCGAGGTCCAGACGAACCGCGCCACTTCCTCGTCGCCATAGGTCACCACGACGTCCTTGACGAAGAACGCGGGAATCGGCTGGCCCTCGGGAGTGCGGAAGAAGCCCGTGTCCATCGGGTGCGAGATGATGGCGTTGACCGTGATGAGGTCGCCGCGGGAGATGCGGTCGGGAATCCGGATTCTGGCGTCGCCGATGCTCATCAGCCGCATCCGTTCAGGGAGACGTTGACGTGGGCGTAGGCGCCCCACACATCACCGGTGGAGGTCTCGCAGATGGCGCGACACCACGTGGTACGCTTCATCTTGATCCGGGTCTGGAGGGCCACCGAGCCAAGCGCGGGGGTCAGATAGTACGCGGCCAGGTGCGGGTCGGGATTGTGGTCCACGATCAGGTGCACTGCCTTCACGTAGTTCGCGGGTGTCATCGGCAGATCGCTTTCGATGATCACCGGGACGATCCGCCCGTCCTCCGCCACCAGCGGCATGTCGAGCGAGAGGTGCCCCTTCCGGATGGGACGGTCGCCGAAGAGATCCTTCAGGATCTTGGCCACCGCCTCGTTGGGAACTTCCGGGTCGCCCGGCCCGAGTGACGGCCGCTGGAGCGCGAGCAGCCGCTCCCCGTGGAGCAGGGTGCCGGATCCGAACAATCCTGCACCGGCAACGGCACAGCGGCGGAGAAACGAGCGGCGGGACGAACTTTCTGACGCCATTGGCGGGCTCCTTCGGCTGACCCTGCGGCTCTCGTAAGCTCTTCCGTTCGAAGGTTCAAGTCAAGCGGCGCGGGCCTTGCGCCACGAGCGCCGTTTCATTCCAGGCTGCGCGGCAGCCGCAGCCATGCAACTTGTGTCACCGCCCCGCGGTGGCTACTTTAAACCGTTCAGCCACATGGTGATGTGAGGACCCCCCCTCACTACCCCTCTGTCGAGGCACAGTGGATACCCAAGAGCTGCAACAGGTCGCGCTGTTCGATAAGTGCCGCGAATTCACCAAAGCGCATGAGCTGCAGGCCATCGGCCTGTATCCGTATTTCAAACCGATCTCCGAGTCGGAAGACACCGTCGTCGTCATCGACGGCCAGAAGCGGATCATGCTGGGGTCGAACAACTATCTCGGCCTGACACACCATCCGAAGGTCCTCGAGGCCGCCTCGCGCGCGCTGAGCCGCTACGGCTCGGGCTGCACCGGCAGCCGCTTTCTGAACGGCACCCTCGACCTGCACGAGCAGCTCGAGCGCTCCTTGGCCGAGTTCCTGGGCAAGGAAGCCTGCCTCGTCTTCTCCACGGGCTACTCGGCCAATCTGGGCCTCATCTCCGGTCTCGTCGGACGGGGCGAGGTGGTCTACCTCGACAAGCTCGACCACGCGTCGATCGTGGACGGCGCCAAGCTGTCCTACGGCGACACGGAGCGGTTCAATCACGGCGACCTGGCCAATCTGGAGCGCCGGATGGAACGGAATGGCGCCGGCAAGGGCTCCATGATCGTGGTAGACGGCGTCTACTCCATGGAGGGCAACATCGCGGACGTGCCCGCGCTCGTACGGGTGGCGCGGAAGTACGGGGCCGCCCTGGCACTCGACGATGCGCATGCCCTGGGCGTGCTGGGCCCCAATGGCGATGGCACCGCGGCCCATTTCGGCATGACCGAAGAGGTGGACATCATCGCCGGCACGTTCTCCAAGTCGCTCGCCTCCATCGGCGGCTTCGTGGCGGCCTCGGAAAGCGTCGTCCACTACCTGCGCCACCACAGCCGGCCGCTGATCTTTACCGCCTCGCTGCCCCCGGCCAACACCGCGGGCGTCCTCGCGGCGCTCCAGGTGCTCCAGGACGAGCCCGCCCGGCGGGACCGGCTCTGGGCCAACACCCGACGGCTCCAGGCGGGCTTCCGCAGCCTCGGGTTCGAGATCGGGCCCACCCAGACGCCCATCGTGCCCGTGCTCATCGGGCCGCTGGAGAAGACCTTCCTGATGTGGCGCCGGCTGTTCGACGCCGGGGTGTTCACCAACCCCGTGGCCCCGCCCGCGGTGTCGGCATCGCAGTGCCGCCTTCGCACCAGCCTCATGGCTACGCATACGTTCGAGCAGATCGACTTCGCGCTCGAGCAGTTCGCGCGGATCGGACGGGACCTGGAGGTCATCTGACCGATCCGCTGCGCGTCCGCGCGGCGCGCGGGCGGCGGGACCTCGAGCGCTTCATCGATCTGCCCTACCGGCTCCACGCGCGGGACCCGCTCTGGGTCCCGCCGTTGCGTCGGGACGTCGCGTCGCTCCTCTCCCGCGAGCGGAATCCCTTCTTCGAGCACGCCGAGGCCGAGTACTTCCTGGCCGAACGCGATGGCCAGGTGGTCGGCCGCGTTGCCGCCATCACCAACCGCCTGCACAACGAGACCCATCACGACCGGGTCGGCTTCTTCGGCTTCTTCGAGAGCATCGACGATCAGGCCGTCGCCGACGCGCTGCTCCGCGCCGCCGCCGACTGGTGCCGCGAGCGGGGGCACGACGTCCTCCGCGGTCCCGCCTCGTTCTCGGTGAATGACGAGTGCGGGCTGCTGGTGGATGGCTTCGACACGCCGCCCACGCTCATGATGCCGCACAACCCCCGTTCCTACGTCGCCCTGCTCGAGCGCGCGGGGTTCACCAAGGCAAAGGACCTCTGGGTGTATCAGGGGGGCAGCGAAGCGGGGTACGTCCCGGTCCCAGAGCGCCTGGCACGGGCCACGGAGTTGATCCGCCAGCGGATGGGGATCACCATCCGGCCGCTCGACATGCGGGACTTCGAGGGCGAGGTGGGGCGCATCAAGGAGCTCTACAACGCCGCGTGGGAAAAGAACTGGGGCTTCGTTCCGATGACGGAGCACGAGATCGATCACCTGGCGGAGCAGTTCAAGCCGGTCGTCATCCCGGAGCTGGTGCCGATCGCGGAGAAGGACGGCAAGGTGATCGGCTTCGGCATCGCGCTGCCGGACCTCAACGTCGTCTTCCGCGGCAACCGTTCGGGCCGGCTCTTCCCGATGATCCTCAAGCTCCTGTGGGCGCTCAAGCGGCGGAAGATCCGCCGCGCGCGCATCCTGCTGCTCGGCATCCTGCCGGAGTACCGCGGCAAGGGGGTCGACGCAATGCTTTACCACTGGATCTGGACCAGGTCCGGCGAGCGCGGGATCTACTGGGGAGAGGCGGGCTGGATCCTGGAAGACAACCCCGCGATGAACGCGGGCCTCGAGAAGATGACGTTCCGGGTGTACAAGACCTACCGGCTCTATGATCGGCCGATATGAAGGCGCTGGTCACCGGCGCGACCGGGTTCGTCGGCAGCCACCTGGCGGAGGCCCTGCGGCGGCACGGAGTCGAGCTCACCGCGCTGGCGCGCGCCCCCGCCAAGGCCGCGGCACTCGCGCCGCTTGGGGTGCGCGTCGTGGCGGGAGACCTGCACGACCGGCCCGCACTGGAGCGCGCGTGCGAGGGGCAGGACATCGTGTATCATGTTGCCGGTCTGGTGGCGGCCCGGACCGAAGCCGACTTTCTGGCCGCCAACCGGGACGGCACCCGCAACGTGGTCGGGGCGGCCGAGCGCGCGGGAGCGGGCCGACTGGTGATGGTGTCTTCGATGGCGGCGGCCGGACCCGCGGGCAGGGGCCGGCCGCTCCGGGGGGACGAGCCGCCACAACCGGTGACGGCCTATGGGCGCAGCAAGCTCGCGGCCGAGCACGTGGTCAGGGCCAGCTCGCTCGCGTGGACGATCCTGCGGCCGCCCCTCGTCTACGGACCGCGTGACCGGGAAGTCCTGAAGGTCTTCCGACTCGCCCGCCTCGGCTTCGCGCCGGTGCTGGGCGACGGGAGCCAGGAACTCTCCGCGGTGTACGCCGCCGACCTGGCGGAGGCACTCATTGCCGCGGGCACCAGCGCCGCGGCCGCGCGGCGTACCTACTATCCCTGCCACCCGGAGATCTTCACCGGCGCCGCTATGGCGCGCACGGTCGGGCGGGTCATGGGCCGGTCGCCCGCGCTCATCCGGGTGCCCGCTCCCGTCGGCCGAGGCGTCCTGCGGATCACCGAGGCCGCCGCGCGGCTCGTCGGCCAGACCACCATCCTCACCGCCGACAAGGCGAACGAGTTCTTCCAGCCGGCCTGGACCGGTGATCCCGGTCCACTTACCACCGACTCGGGATGGCATGCCGAGCGGGACCTGGGGACGGGACTGGAGGAGACGTACCGATGGTATCGGGCCGCCGGCTGGCTCTAGCCGTGCCGCCGGCCGCGGGCAAGCACGCGCCACGGAGTGGACCCCGGCTGGACGTAGTGGACCTGGTGCTGCTCGGCTACCTGGCCGTCGTCACCGCCGTCGCGGTCCATCGCGCGCCGGGACAGCCGGAGTGCTGGTGGGTAGCCTCGGCCAACGTCCTCGCCGCCGTGCTGATCGTCCTGCTCACCCGCGCGGGGCTCGGCCGCACGGGCCGGACCATTCGCGAGATCTACCCTCTGCTCCTCCTCCCCATTTTGTACGGCGAGCTGGACGTGCTGAACCGGGCCGGCGCCGCGGTGCACGACGCGGTGGTACAGTACTGGGAGCTGGCGCTGTTCGGGAGCCAGGTGAGCCGCGAATGGTGGCAGGCGGCGCCGAGCGTGCTCTGGTCCACCGTGTTTCATGCGGCCTATTTCTCGTACTACTTCGTCGTCTCGGTGCCTGCGTTCTGGTTCCTCGCCCGCGGTAACCTGCCGGCGGTGCGGCGGTTCGTGCTGGCGGTGATGACGACGTTCGTCGTGTGCTATCTGGTGTTTGTCTTCTTCCCCGTGGCCGGGCCGTACTACGCATTTCCGCACCCCGCAGCGTGGTTCCTTGACAACCCCGCCGCCCGCCTGGTCTACCGCACACTCGAACGCGGGAGCTCCTACGGCGCGGCGTTCCCCAGCTCGCACGTGGCGGCCACGGTGGCCGCCGCCATCGCGGCCGCGCAGGGCTCACGCAGGCTCGGCCTGATTCTGCTCGTGCCGACGGTCCTGCTCACGGTGGGCGTGGTCTACTGCCAGATGCACTACGCGGTGGACGCGCTGGCGGGACTCGCGGTGGGAACGGTGGTCGCGCTGGGCGTTGGATCGCTGGCTGGAGGGTGACGGAAGGCGGAAGGATGGAAAGACGGAAGGATGGAAAGACGGAAGGGATTAAACGACGGAAGGACGGAAAGGGAAACCCCCTTCCGCCTTTCCGTCCTTCCGCCCTTCTACTGCACCGTCAGCTTCCCGTGCATGCCGAGCGCCAAGTGCGGTAGGCAATAGAACTTGTACTCTCCCGTGGGCGCGCCCGCGAAGCTGATCTTGTAGGCGGCGTCGGGCTCGGTGAGAAGCGGACCCTCGAGCGGAGCCATCTGATCGGGCATCGTACCCTTCAGCACGTCAGCGGCGCCGGACGGAATGCTGTCCGTCCAGAACGAGACGTTGTGCGGGCCGCCACTCTTGTTATGGAACGTCACCACGTCTCCAGCCTTGATCGTGAGCTCGGCCGGATCGTATTTGTAGGTGCTGCCGTCAAGGACCATGTTCACATCGTGATTCGTACCGCCGGCAGCCGGAGCCGCCGCGGGCGCCGCGGCCGGCTGCTCGGGCGCCGCCGTCGTCGTCGTCGTGGACTGAGCTTCGGGTTTCTTCTCGCCACCGCAGGCCGCCAACGCAATGGCCAGGCCCGCCACCATGGAAGTCACACGCATCGCCGCATCGCCTCCGAAACAGGATAGTTGTCGCTTGTGAACCGTTTCACAAGATTTCTAACATACTCTGATCACTCGCAAAGGGAAGTGGACCCCCGCGAGGCTGAGCGCGTCGGATTAGCTTTGGGCGATGATGGCATCCCGCACCGTTCCGCCGTGCCGAACCCTCGGTGCCCAGTGCAAAAGCCTCCGCGTCACGCTTCGGATCGGCGAGCTGGAGGAGGGACCGAGTTCACTCGATCACGAAGCAACCTGGCTCCTGGGCCATACCGCCCGGATCACCTTCCTCGAGCTCTGGGAGGGCGAAGGCGATCTGTACGTCGACGCCATCCTCCACGTTGCCTGCAAATTCCTGCACCAGGACGGCAGCGTGGCCCGATGCCGCGCGCACGGCTTCGAGGGTCCGGCGCCGCGGGGAGCCAAACCCCAGCCGCAGCCCCTGCAACTCGGACACGACCGTTTTGTCGTCGTCGAGGACGGTGCGAACGCGGTGCGCAGCCTGCCCTTTCCGCCGCACTCGCTCCCGGTGCTCCAGCCCGGGGCCGCGCCTGCCGGCGAGAATCCCTGCGCCTCGGCACCGTGCCGTACCTCGGATCATACCCGCAAGGCGGCGTGCTGCCGCGATCTCCAGGTCGAGATCATGTGCACCCGGGCCCAACAGCGGCTCGAGGCGCTCGTGCGCTCACGGCAATCGCCCTACCTCTGCAAGATCGAGCGGGGCGGCGAGTATTCGCTCGACGTCGAAATGATCTCCGCCTGTGGCTATCTGGGTCCGGATGGAGTCGCCTGCAGCCTTCACGGCCGCCACCGTGCGGACGGCCGCACGGCCAAGCCCGATCTCTGCTTCGAATGGCCGCCCAAGAATCGGGGACTGCATCCCGGGTGCGTGTTCGGCCCGCGGCATCGGCGGCGCGCGCCGGCCACGTGAGCAGGGGGGCCAGGGATACCATTGTGCAAGGACCGCCAGATCCGCCGTCCTTGAGTGCGACCCGCGCGGGCTGCCTCCGGAGGCTTCGGTGACCGACGACCTCGAGCAACTGTACCAGACGACCTACACCGCGGTGGTGCGATTCCTCTACCGCAAGGTGTGGGACGCCGAGCGCGCGGAGGACCTGGCGCAGGAAGTCTTCGTCCGGGCCCTCTCCCACCGGCCCGAGAAGCCGCGCGCGTGGGTATTCGCGGTGGCCGCCAACCTGGCGCGGGATGAGGCCCGCGCGGCGATGCGCCGGAAGCGCCACCTGACGCTGCTCAAGGGCGACCCGATCGCCCAGCCGACGATGACGCCGGCGGCGGACGACGCTGTGGAGCACGATGAGCGGATGGCCGCCGTGCACGAGGCGCTGAACGTTCTCACCTCGCGGGACCGGGAGATCCTGCTGCTCTGGGACGCGGGGCTGAGCTACCCGGAGATCGCGGCCCGCACCGGGCTGGCCGTGGGCGCCGTCGGCACCACGCTGGCCCGGGCCCGCCGCCGGCTGGTGGATGCGCACGACCGGCAGCAGACGCGAACGGGGACCGATGCGACACATTCCTGAGGACGAGCTCCACGCCTATCTGGACCAGGGGCTGAGCCGGTCGCAGTGCGTCGAGATCGAGAGCCACCTGGCCGGCTGCCCGTCCTGCCAAGCGCTGCGTGATGGCATCGCGGCACTCCGCGACCGCACGACGGCGCTGCTCGCCCGGCTGGCGCCGCCGCCGCGGGTGCCGCCGGCGTTCGAGGTGCTGCGGCATCGGGCGGCCGAAGTGGCCTCTCGCCGTCGCCGCCGCCTGCACCTGCTCGCATGGGTCGCGAGCGTGGTCCTGGCCGTGGGGCTCGGCTGGACGGCGAGCTCGTTCGTGCGCTCGGGGGAGCATCCGAGCCGGCGGGCGATCATTACGCCGGCCGCCGAGCCGCCGGTCCGGACTGCCGCGATGGACGCGCGTCGCGACTCGTCGGCGGCGCCGCTTCCATCCGCCCGTCCCGCCCCCGTGGCCCCGGCGCCGCGCCCAGCGGCACGGGTCAGAACGATCGCGTCGCCGGCCGACTCGAGCCGCGCCGCGCAGCGGGAGGCGGCCCTCTCGGTGCTCAACCCCAAGCCCGCGGTCGAGCTGACTCGGCTGGATGGCCCGAGCGGACGCGGCGAGGTTGAGCTCGACGGGATGTGGCGGACAATGTCGTGGGATGGCGCGAAGGCGGCGGCGGGCGAGCGGCTGCCCCACATCGAGGGGCTGCCGGTGATGCGCGTGCAGGTGCAGAGCAACGAGGACGGGGCGCGCCCCGTCATGGTCGTGGCGCAGCGCCTCTCATCCGGTCAGGTCATCCGCACCATCGAGGGGCCGGCCACGGACGTGTCGCAGCTCCTCTCCCGCCGGGCCATGACCGACGTGGACTCCCTGTTCCTGCCGGGCGACTCCCGCCGTGGCAACGACGCCGCGGCCCACGCCATGGCCATGCAGGTCGGCGACCGCATGCTGGCCATCACCGGCGATCTGCCCTCCGACAGCCTCCGTGCCATGATCCGGCGCCTGAACGCCGAGATGCGCACGAAGTAGCCGTCACATTCTCGGACGATCCCTCCGCTCGACGGCCTCCGGGGCCACGTAGTCCCCCGGGCTCTCCTCGTGGTCGAACTCCAGGGTCGCGTGTCCGCGCTCCCGGCCCAGCGTGATCTCCGCCAGGCGCGGTGAGATCATGGGGAAGGTGCGGGCGTAAAGGGCATACGTCAGCAGATAGAGTCCAGCGAACAGCAGCGTCGGCCCCCACTCCGGCAGGTGGAACACCGGGCCCGGCAGCACGCTGACCGACGGCATGACCAGGAGGTAGCGCTCCAGCCAGAGCGACACCAGGCTTACCGCCGCGAAGAACGCGAACGTGACCCGTACCTTCTTGGGCGCGACCCCGAGCAGCCCGAAGAAGGGCACGATGAACACCCCGATCAGCACCGCCTCGCCGATCGGCAGCCAGTGGCCCCAGAGCCGCGCGAAGACGAACCCGGTCTCCTCCGGCAGATTGCCGTACCAGATCACCAGGAACTGCGCCCACATGAGGTAGGTCCAGAACACGGTGAAGCCGAAGCAGAGCTTGCCCAGGTCGTGACGTTGCTTGGGCGAGACGAGGTCGGTCACCCCAAGATGGCTGGCGCCGTGAATCATCAGGAGCGCGAGCACCATATGTGCGCCCAGAAACGCGCCCATGAAGAAGAACCCGCCGAGCAGGTTCGAGTACCAGTGGGGCTGGAGCGCCATGACGCAGTCGAATGCCATGAGCGTCAGGACGATCGCGTAGAGCACGGTGAAGATGGGCGCCAGCCGGTGGATCAGGTCCTCCTGCGCCAGCAGCCCGTCCGGGCTGCCGTCGTAGCCCCGGCTCAACCGGTCGAACAGCGCGCGGCGTCCGGCCGGCGCCGCGCCGCGCACGGCCAGCAGATCGGGCACCATGTCCGCGCGGACCAGGCGCCAGCCCACCCATGCGAGCACGCCCAGCCCCACGAACAGCCGGGCGAACATGAACGGACGGGAGAGCCAGATCACCTTCGAATGCTGCAGCTCCGGGAGGGCGGCCTGCATGGGCCCGAAGACCGATTGGTAGCCGAGCGTGAAGATCAGCACCAGCCCGAGCAGCGCGACCGGCAGGAACGCGACCTGGGCGGAGGCGAACCGGACGATCATCCCCGACCACTTGGCGTTGGTGATTTTCTGCACGGCCACGAACGCCACCGCGCCGGTCGAGAGCCCGGTGAAATAAAGCCAGTTGACGTGGAAGAGCTGCCAGGCCCGGTCGGCGTTGCCGTTGAGGAGCGCCGGGATGAACAGAATCAGGCCGAGGACGGTGAGCCCGGCGCCCACGCCGAGGAACACGTCGAACCGGCCGGCGAGGGAGCGCTGGGCGAGACGTTCGCGGAGCGTCGGGGTCATCGCGGTCTCTCCCCGGTCGAACCCGTGGCGCTCGGCCCGGGAGGAATGCCCACCGCGGCGCCCGCCGGCTCGGGCGCCAGCGGCGCCTGCCCCTGGAGCTTCCGCACGTGGTTCACGATCGCCCAGCGGTCGCTCGGCAGGTAGACCTTGTCGCCGTAGCGCGGCATGACGCCCCGCCCGTAGCGGATGATGCTGTAGATGTAGCCGTCCGCATAGCCGCGCGCGCGGCCGGTGAGAAGCGAGGGGGCCCCGATGCGGGCCGAGACCGTCCCCTTCGCGTCGCCCGCCCGGCCGTGGCATACCTCGCAGTAGGTCTGGTAGAGCGTGTCGCCCGCGGCATCGACCTCGTGCGGGAGCACCGGCACGTCGGCCCCTGCCGGCCACGCCTTTGCGCCGGCCGGCGCCCCGGCGGCGTAGGGGTTCTGCAGCGCGTTGGCGGTCGTGAGCTTGCCCGTGGTCCACTCGGCGGACCAGTCGGGCTCGCCGCCGCTCACCGGAACCGTGCCTGCCGGCGTGTAGCGCGGCACCGCGCTCGACTCGTACGGCCGGACGTACTTGGACAGGATCATGTGGTCGAACCACGGAATGATGTGCCAGAGATCGTCCGGCGACGGCACGCGGTTATACCAGAAGTCGCAGCCGCCGGTGAACAGCGTGAGCGCCGCCAGTCCGGCCCACCACCACCGCTCACGCCGCTTCATGCCGCACCTCCACCGCTCCCGCGGAACGGAGCAGTTGCTCGACCGGGGCCAGCTGGTCGGCGCCGGATGGCACGAACACGCCGATTCGGTCGTCGCTGAACTGGGGATCGTAGGCGGCCCCGCGCCGGTGTCCCAGCAGCGTCAGTCCCGCCACGGCCGCCACCGTGATGAGGGCGCCCAGGAGCACCGTCAGCTCGAAGGCGATGGCGACGTACGCCGGCACCGAGGACATGGTCTTCCCGCCGACGAGGAGGGGCCAGTCGAACGACATCCAGATCGTCATCCCGAAGCCCGCGGCGCATCCGGTCAGGCCGCCGATCAGGGTGAACAGGCGCACCAGGCTCACCGGCTGGTCGAGCGCCTCCTCGATCTCGTGATTGGGGAACGCGGTGTACACCACCAGGTTCCGGTGGCCCCGGGCGCGAAGCGAGCGGATCGCGTCCACGGCGGCGTCCACGTGGATGAACGAAGCCAGGACCCCCGGCTGCCGCGAGCTCTTGGGTCGCGCCATCAGTGGTGCCCTCCGCCCCCGCGCTTCCGCGGCATCGGGATCATCTCCTTGATCTCCTGAATGGCGACGATCGGAAAGCTCTTGGCGAACAGCAGGAACCACATCCCGAACCAGCCGAACGATCCGGCGAGAATCCCCCAGTCGGCCCAGGTCGGGTTCATGTCGGACCAGGCCCACGGGATGTAGTCGTTGGAGAGCGACGAGACGATGATCACGAAGCGCTCGAACCACATGCCGATATTGATGAAGATCGAGATCACGAACAGCGCCGTCAGGTTGGTCCGGATCTTCCGGAACCAGAGCAACTGCGAGACGAACGCGTTGCAGATGATCATGGTCCAGCCCGCCCACCACATGGACCCGAACGGCCGGCGGAAGAACGTGGTCTGCTCGAAGGTGTTCCCGCTGTACCAGGCGACGAAGTACTCCATTCCGTACGAGTAGAACAGGATGCTGCCGGTGAGCAGCGTCAGCTTGGCCAGGTTGTCGAAGTGGTACTTGGTGATCATCTGCTCGATCCCGAGCGCCCGTCGGAGTGGGATGATCAGCGTGAGCACCATGCCGAGGCCGGAGTAGATCGCGCCGGCCACGAAGTAGGGGGCGAAGATGGTCCCGTGCCAGGCCGGGACGATCGACACCGCGAAGTCCCAGCTCACCACGGAGTGCACCGACAGCACCAGCGGGGTGGCCAGCGCGGCCAGGTAGAGGTAGGCGCGCGTGTAATGCCGCCACTGGTTGTCCGTCCCCTGCCACCCCGCCGAAGCGAGGGTGTAGACGATCCGCCGCCACCCGGTGACCTTGTCGCGGACGGCGGCCACGTCGGGGATGAGCCCGAAGACCAGGAAGACCGTGCTCACGGTGAAGTAGGTCGAGATCGCGAACACGTCCCACAGCAGGGGCGACTTGAAATTGGGCCAGAGCCACCGCTGGTTGGGATAGGGCAGCAGCCAGTAGAAGATCCACTGGCGGCCGATGTGGATGATGGGGAAGAGCGCCGCGGTCATCACGGCAAACACGGTCATCGCCTCGGTGGAGCGGTAGACGGCCGTCCGCCAGGGACTCCGGAACAGGAACAGAATCGCGGAGATGAGCGTGCCGGCGTGCCCGATGCCGATCCAGAACACGAAAGTCGTGATGAAGACGGCCCAGAAGATCGGCGGATTGTAGCCGGCGTGGCCCAGCCCATCCTTGACCAGGATGAGGAACGTGAGCAGCCCCGCCAGGAACAGGGCGATGGCGCCGCCCAGCAGCAGCAGGTAGCCGGTGCTCGCCCGGCCCAGCGTGTCGGCGACGTCGCGGGTGACGTCGGCCTGGGTCTGGGTGATCTCGAGCTCCGGCGCGCGGTCGGGAATCGGGCGTGCGACGACGGCCATCGGTCAGGCCTCCACCGAATGCAGGACCTTGGCGAGGTAGGTGATCGCCGAACGGGTGTTGAGATCCTCGAGGACCCGGTAGCCGCGGGGGTCCTGCTTGATCGCGACGACGCGGCTCTCGGGGTCCCCGGTGTCCCCGAAGACGATCGCGTCGGAGGGGCAGGCCTGCGCGCACGCAGTAGTAAACTCGCCGTCGCGGATCGGCCGGTCCTCCAGGCGCGCCTGGTTCTGCGCGCCGCGGATGCGCTGGATACAGAAGGTGCACTTCTCCATCACCCCGCGCGCCCGCACGGTCACGTCCGGATTGAGCTGGAGCTGCAGCGGCTCCGGCCACGCGATCTCGTTGTACTTGTACCAGTTGAAGTAGCGCACCTTGTACGGACAGTTGTTGGCGCAATAGCGGGTGCCCACGCAGCGGTTGTAGACCTGGCCATTGAGGCCGTCGGCGGTGTGATACGCCGCGTACACCGGGCAGACGGGCTCGCACGGCGCGTTGGCGCAGTGCTGGCAGAGCATGGGCACGAACCGCGCCGAGGGCGGAACGCCCGGCTCCTCGCCGCCCTCCCAATAGCGCTCGATCCGCATCCAGGTCATTTCCCGACCCTTGAGGATGTCGTACTCACCGACGGTCGGGATGTTGTTCTCGGCATAGCAGGCGGTGACGCACGCCTGGCAGCCGGTGCAGCGGGCCAAGTCGATCGCCATGCCCCACTGCGGGGTCGTGCGGGCGTAGTCGCCCTTCCGCGTCATCTCGAACTGTTTCTCGCTCCACCCCTTCAGCGCCTGGACCTCGAGCGGTGTGTTCAGCTCGTGCTCCGGATGGCCCTCCTGGAGGTAGGCCTCGGCCAGGGTGAGGCCCTTTCTGGCGGCCGCCAGCGGGATCGCCTCGGCGATCCCGCGGCCGAGCTGCCGCGGCGTGCCTTCGACCGTGGCGAGCTTCCGGTAGTCACCGGTCTTCTCCACGGCGACGCGAGTCGAGACGTAGGTGACGAACTCGCCCGCGGGCGCACCGAGCAGGTCGAGCGCGTTCACCCCGCGGCCCTGCGCGAACGCGCCGTACTCCGTGTGGCCGTAGCCGATCGGCATCGCGACCACGTCCGGATGGAGGCCGGGATGGATGTAGGCCGGCGCCTCGAGCGTGCCGTGCGGCGAGGTGAGCCGGAGGATCTCGCCGTTCCGGACGTTGAGCGCCCGGGCCGCCTCCGGCCCCACTTCGACCCAGGAGTTCCAGGTGATCTTGGTGACCGGGTCGGCCACCTCGAGCAGCCACGGCTTGTTGGCGCCGCGGCCATCATGCAGCATGCCATGCGGATAGGCGGCGAACACGTAATTGCCCTTCCCCTCGAACGCCGGCCGGGTATAGCTCACCTGCGTAGCCGTCGGGGCGAGCGTCACCGCCGCCGGCGTGGGCGGCTCGTCGAAGACGCCCCCGCGCTGGAGCGCGGCATGCCAGAACGCATCGGCGTCGGCCTCCTTCCGCTCGGCGGCCAGCGCTTGCCAGCGGCCGCGGAGATGCGCCTCCCATGACGGGGCGTTGAAGCGGGCCAGCGCGCCCCCCGCCTTCCTTGCCGTCGCCAGCAGAATGTCGCCGGCGGCGCGGGTGGTATACACGGGCTCCATGACCGGCTGCATCAGACTCCGGACGCCCGCCCGCGGGGCGGCGTCGTCCCAGCGCTCGAGCGCGTGGTGCGGCGGGAGCAGGAGATCACAGAGCGCGGCGGTTTCGTCCAGGAACGGCGAGATCGCCACCTTGAACGGCACCTTCTTCAGCCGATCGGCAAACCCGGCCGCTCTGGGCAGCGCGTACACGGGATTGGCCTCGTGCACGATGAGCACCGACACCTGACCGCCGCCCATCGCCGTGCCGAGCTGGGCCAGCGCGTGGTAGCCGTCGCCGGCGGCGAGGTCGGCGCCGAACCGCACCGTGTGCCCCACGTTGCCGGCGACGAAGTTGAGCAGGTTGACCGCCGCGCAGAGCTCGGTCGCGCCCGCGTGCTGCGCGCCGATGCCTCCGGCCACCGCGAGGCTCGGCTTGGCCGCCGCGAACTCGTGCGCGATGCGCTCGATCCGCGCCGCCGGGATTCCGGTCTCCTGCGCCGCCATGGCGGGCGTGTATTTCGCGAGCGCGCCGACGAGCGCCGCCGGTGCGCCGCCCGCGGCCGCCACCACGTTGGCGATGGCGAGCGCGACCACCGTCTCCGTGCCCGGGCTGACGGCGAGCCACTCGTCCGCGTTGAGACCGGTCAGATCCTGGCGCGGGCCGACGTGGACGAAACGGGCCACATCGCCCTGGGCGAAGCCGTGCGCATCGGCGAAGCCGCGCTGGTTTTCCGTGGGCGAAAGCCAGGTCTCGAGGAAGTCGGCGCCGAAGGACAGTATGTACTTCGCGCTCGCGAAGTCGTGTGCCGGGAGCTGGTCCAGGCCGAACACCTGCCGGTTCGCGGCCCGCAGCGGCTCGTGATCGAACGGCTCCCATCGAACGAGCCGCCCGCCGAGCGCGCCGGTCCAGTCCGCCAGCAGCTCCGAGAAGGTGCCCCGCCCTGCGCCACTCAGCACCGCCACCTTGCCGCCCGCCGCCGTGAGCTTGCCCGCCAGCCGCGCGATGGCATCGTCCCAGGTGATCTCGGCCAGTCGCCCGTCGGCGCCGCGCGCCATCGGCGCCTTGATGCGACCCGGGTTGTACAGGCCCTGCAGCGACGCCTGCCCGCGGGAGCAGAGCTTGCCCCGGTTGACGGGGTGCTCGGGGTTTCCCTCCAGCTTGACCGCGCGGCCCTCGCGCGTCCGGACGTGCACGCCGCAGCCCGCCGAGCACTCGGTGCACGTGCTGGCGTACCAGGTGGCGATGCCGGGGATCTGGTCTTCGGACTGCACCAGATAGGGCACCAGCTTTTCCACCCGGCTGGTGGAGCAGCCCGAGAGCGCGAGCGCGCCCCCGCCCGAGGCCCCCAGGACGGTGAGAAATTTCCGGCGATCCATGCCCGCCTGAGAGCTGTCGTCAGACATCACGATTCCTCGCCGGTACTAGTAGTGGCACACCGAGCAGTCTCGCGACACGTTCCGCTCGAGATGACAGGTGACGCAGAATCCCATGTTATTCACGTTGTTCACCTTGAATACCTGGGGCATGCGGGCCACGTCGCCGTGGCAGGTGGTGCAGGCACTGGGGCCGAGGGCCTTGATGTGGCGCTGGTGCGGGAAGTGCGCGTGGCGCGCCAGGAAGTGGACGCGCACCCACTCCACCGGCTGCTTGGCGTTCCACGCGTCGCGCACCTTCTTGATCTCCGTCTTGGCCGAGCTGTCGCTCCCCGACACGACCAGATGGCAGCCCATGCAGGTCTGCATGGAGGGAATGCCGGGCTCGGTCGAGACCGCCACCGAGTAGTGGCAATACTGACATTGCATCTTGAGCTGCCCGGCATGGATGTCGTGGCGGAAGAAGATCGGCTGGCGAGGGCCCTTGAGTGAGCCGGTATCGACGATCGCGGGCGCCGTGGTCGAATCGGCGGTGGCCTTGGCCTGCTGCTGCGCCTGGGTCGGGGTGCCGCTGATCGCCAGGACGGCCGCGAGTCCGGCAGCTCCGACGCCGCCGAGCACGAAAGCCAACGTACGCATCATCGATCCACCGCGGAGTGAGAAGCGCTGCCGGAAGTCGCTCGTGAAATCATTCACTTGCTCGCGTCTGCAGAACAACGCCCTCGGGCCGAGAGCGCGCCGAATGATATGCAGCGCTTTCGATTGCACAACCCGAGCGGGGGGATATTCCGACTGCGCTACTCGGAATCGTCCGACTCCTCCGCCGCCACGGGGCGCGCCCGCGGCGCGCGATGCGGCGTCGGCCGCTCGGCCAGCCACTCGGCTTTCCGGGCCGCGAGGCGGAGGAATCCGTCCACGGCACGGCGGTCATCCAGCGGCAGCCAGCACCAGCGCACCGGCCCGGTACGCTGCGCCTCCGCGATCGCGCGCGCCATGTTGGCCGGCACGCGCCCGGCGCGGCGCAGCCGGTCCTCCTCCGCCTCGGTCATGGTGAACGTGACCGACAGCGCCTTTCCCACGACGTGGATCCAGCACAGCTTGCGGCTGCCCACGCTGTACTCCCAGGCCCAGCGCCAGGAACTTCCCATGAAGCGCACCACCTCGCCCACACCGGCGAGGCCAAGGAGCCCGGTGCGGAGCGCCCCGAATCGGCCGGCCGGCGCGGCAGGGAGATCGGTGAGCGGCGCGGTGGCGGCGGGCTGCTCCGCCTCGTCGGCGTAGCGGTTGGCGGCCCAGTAGGCGTTCGATCGGCCCACGCTCATCACTCCTCCTCGGGCGCGGGGGGCACGCCCGCGAGCGGCGCGCCGGCGCGCTCGAGGTAGCGCACCACTTCGATACCCATCGCGCGCACCAGGGAGGCCTCGCGGCCGTCGAGCTCGGCCCGGAAGACGATCTCGCGAAACGAGCGCATCACGCTCTCCGAACGGCGGGTCTTGAAGAAGTCGATGGCCCAGAGCGCCCGGTGCCAGTCGGCGAAGAGTGCCTCGAGCTGGCCGGAGGTGGCCGGAGCGGCCTCGCGGCGCGGCGGCTTCAGCGGGAGCGCCTCGCCACCGCGCGCGTTCCACGTCTCGTAGCCCATGATCGCCACGGCCTGGGCCAGGTTGAGCGAAGGATGCCGCGGGTCGGTCGCGATGGTGACGACCGTGCGGCAGAGGTCGAGCTCGGCGTTGGTGAGTCCGCTGTCCTCGCGGCCGGCGACGATCGCCACCGGGCCGTCGGCGAGGTCCCGCACCAGCTCGGCCGCGGCCTCGCGGGGCCGGAGCGTCCGCCGCTTGGCCGCGCGCTCGCGGCCGGTCAGCACGAAGGTCGAGACGCAGTCGGCGACGGCAGCCGCGAGCGAGGGCAGCAGCTCGATCCGGGCGACGAACTCCGCGGTGTTGTGTGCGATTCCCTCGATGCGCCAGGGATCGAACACCTCGGGATCGACCAGCCGCATCCGCTCGATCCCGAAGTTCTTCGCGATGCGCACCGCGCTCGCGATGTTGACCACGTCCTGCGGATTGACCAGCACCAGAATGGGTGACGTCGCGGGCGAGTGCCGCCCTGCCTCATCCCTCGCCGAGGAAGGAAACGTCATACCGCTTCGCCTTGAGGGCCGCGGCGAACCCGGCCTTCTCGACGGCCTTCATGTAGGCCTCCCTCGGCTCCACCTGTTTCCCGTCCACCAGCTCCATCAACGCGTCGTTGAGGGTCACCATGCCGGCCTTGCGGTTGGTCTGCATGATCGAGGGGATCTGGAACGTCTTCCCTTCCCGGATCAGGTTCGCCACGGCCGGAATGGAGAGCAGGATCTCCCGCGCCGCCACCCGCCCGCCGCCTATTTTCTTGCAGAGCGTCTGGGCGATGACCCCGCGGAGCGACTCCGACAGCATCACCCGGACCTGCGCCTGCCGGTCGGGCGGGAACTGGTCGATGATGCGGTCGATGGTGGAGGATGCCGTGGTCGTATGCAGCGTCCCGAACACGAGGTGGCCCGTCTCGGCGGTCTCGATGGCGATGGAGACGGTTTCGAGGTCGCGCATCTCGCCGACCAGGATGATGTCGGGGTCCTCGCGGAGGGCCGCCCGAAGCGCGTGCTTGAACGAGCGGGTGTGCACCGCGACCTGGCGTTGGGTCACCAGGCACTTCTTGCTCTGGTGCACGAACTCGATCGGGTCTTCGATCGTGATGATGTGGTCGGTGCGCGTCCGGTTGATCAGGTCCACCAGTGCCGCGAGCGTGGTGCTCTTCCCCGAACCGGTGGGCCCGGTCACGACGACCAGACCCTTGGTGAGGTAGCAGAGGTTCTGCACCTCGCGGCTCAGGCCCATGTCGTCGGCGGTGAGCAGCGTGGTGGGAATCACGCGGAAGACCGCCATCGGGCCGTGCCGGTCGCGCCCCGCGTTGCAGCGGAAGCGCGAGAGTCCCTCGATCTCATAGGCCCAGTCGGTGTCGCCCGTCTCCCGGAACTCGCCCAGTTCGCGCGGACTCATGATGCTGTACAGCATGGCCTCGAGCTGCTCGGCGCCGAGCGCGGGGCGGTCCTGCCGCACCAGCTCGCCGTGATGCCGCAGGAGCGGCGGCTCGCCCGTGCGGAGGTGCAGGTCCGATGCTCCGGCCTCGACCAGCACGCGGAAGAGCTCCTCCAGCGCGGCGCGCGCGGTGGCGTGCGCGTCGGCCAGCTCCGCGGCGCTCCGGCCGTCGGCCCCCGGGGTTGCCGGCGCGGCGCCCGGCGTGCCGGCAGCCCCGGGGGCCGCTCGCACTTCGACGAGCGCACCGGCACCCGGCGTAAGCGCGATCGTTACCGCGCCGCTCGGCGCGCGATACGGGAAGCTCACCGGCTCCGGGCCCCCGAGCCGGAGGGCGGCCGCCGGATCGGCCACCTCGCGGACCAGCGCAAGGATCTGCACGTCGGTCAGTGGATCGCGGGTGAGCGGGCGCGCGGAGCCGTTGGCGACGAGAGCCGCGGGCTTGCCCACGGCGAGTCGGAGCGCGTCCGCGCGCTGCTCGTGCAACACCTGGATCAATCGGTCGAGCCGGGCCACAGGCAGTCTCAGCAGTTCAGTCGAGGGGGCGAGCCAGACGCACGCGGGACTTGTTGATGTACCAGCTCACGTCGTCGGCACCGAGGGCAAAGAAGATGCCCGGGCCGTTGAGGTAGTCGAGCGTCCGGCCGCGGGAAGGCGGCAACTCGAGCGCGGCATGGCCGCGGAACTCCGCACCCCCCTGCACCACCACCTCCAGCTCGATGAGCCGGGCGGCCGAGACGCGGTCGGGGTCGGTCAGCGGCGCCTGGTCTCGGCAGGAGACCACGACCACCTGCGTCTTCGGGAGGAAGGTGACGCCGCCGTCCAGCGTGAGCGCGAAGAAGGCGTCCTCACGGTTGAGCATCTCGAGCGGGGTCTCGGGGCCCGGCGGATACGTGGGCCGGGCGTACAGGTGAAGGTCGCCCGAGAGAACGATGCCTTCGACCAGCATGACCTCGGCGGGCACCTTGGTGGTGATACCCCAGTCACTCATGCGCTCTGTTCGTTTGGGTCGCCGGAAACTGAGGACACGCGGGCAGCACGGCAAGTGGCATCAGCCGCGGAGCTCTACGCCGGCGTGCCGCTCGCTGATGCGGATGGGGTCGAGATAGTCGGCCGCCTCGCCCAGCTCGGCCCGCGCGGCGCGGAGGAGCGCGCTCGTCAGCTCGAGCACCGGTCCGGGCACGCCGGTCTGGCCCAGGAGGCGGGTAGCGATCCCCACGTCCTTGTCGAGCAGGGCCAGCCGGAACGTCCGGGGCCACGCGCCCGTCAGCACCCGCTCCGGCACCAGCACCTCACTCACGAACGAGCGCCCGCTGGAGGCGTTCACCACGTCGAGCGCGGTGCGCGGCGCGACGCCCGCCTTCATCAGCGCCGCCAGCCCCTCCGCCACCGCCAGAATATTGACGGCGAGTAGGGCGTTGTTGACCGCCTTGAGCGCGTCGCCCGCGCCCACCGGGCCGACGTGCTCGATCCGCGCGCCGAACGCCGCGAGCACCGGCCGTGCGCGGGCGAAAGCCTCCGCGCTGCCGCCGACCATCACGGTGAGCGTGCCCGCCTCGGCGCCGTTGGTCCCGCCGCTCACCGGCGCGTCGGCGAACGCCACACCGCGCTCGGCGAGCCGGGCGGCGATCGCGCGCGAGGTCGCGGGATCGCCCGAGGTACAGTCGAGGAACAGCGCGCCGGGCCGGAGCCCGGCCAGGATCCCGTCCGGTCCCTCGAGCAGCGCGGCGACATCCGCGGAGGTGCTGAGGCAGGTGATCACGACGTCCGCCGCCGCGGCGTCGCGCGCGGAGGGGGCCGCGACGCCGCCGTGCCGCGCGACGAACTCCGTGGCGCGCGCCGCGGTGCGGTTCCAGACGGTGAGCGGTCCGCGGCGAGCCAGGCGAGCGGCCATGGGCGCGCCGATGGCCCCCAGGCCGAGAAAGCCGACGTGCATCGGGTGGCGATCCTTTCCTGCGGAGAGCGAGCGTGGGGCGAGCCCGTAAGCTAGCGTGCCCGGCCGCGGACGGTACTGGGCGACGCGTGTACCTTTCCGCATGAGCTCGCGCATTCTGCATGTCGATCTCGACGCCTTCTTCGTCGAGGTCTGCCGCCAGCGGCACCCCGAGCTCCGCGGGGTCGAGTTGCTCGTCGTGGGCGGCCGGCGGGACCAGCGCGGCGTGGTGCAGTCCGCCTCGTATGGCGCCCGGCGGTTTGGGATCCACGCGGGGATGCCCATCGCGCAGGCGGTCCGGCTCTGTCCGCAGGCCACCTTCTTCCAGGGCGCATTCCCCCATTACCGCACCGCCTCGCGGGCCGTGCGCCGCGTGCTCGAGGATTTCTCGCCCACCGTGGTGATGGCGTCGCTGGACGAGGCCTATCTCGATTTCGCTGGTACCGAGCGGCTGCACCCGGTCTCGCTGTTGCCGGTCGCCGAGCGCCTGCGCGATGCGGTGCGGCGCGAGACGGGGCTCGACTGCAGCGTGGGGATCGGCCCCAACCGCATGATCGCCAAGCTCGCGTCGGACGCCGCCAAGCCCCGCGGCCTGATGGAGGTGCGCGCCGGGTGGGAGGAAGGCTTTCTCGCGGGGCTTCCGCTCGGGGCGATGCCGGGCATCGGGCCCAAGACCGCCGAGCGGCTGGCCGACCTGGGCCTGGTGGACGTCTGGCAGGTGCAGCGCCTGGAGGAACTCGCGCTGCAGCGGCTGATCGGCGACGACGCGCGCACGCTCAAGCGGCGGGCGCACGGCTACGGCGGCACTACCCTGCGCGGCGATCGTTTGCCGCGCTCGGTGAGCCGGGAAACAACCCTCGCGCGCGACGCGCGCGATCCGGTTCGGCTGGAAGCCGCGCTCTCACTGCTCACCGCCCGCGTCGCCGGCCAGCTCCGCGAAGAACATCTCGTCGCGCGCACGGTGACGCTCAAGCTGCGCCACGACGACTTCCACACCGTCACCCGCCGGCACACCCTCGACACCGCGACCGACCTCGACGCGGAGCTCTACGCCGCCGCCCGCGACCTTTTCCGCGCCGCCTTCGCCGAAGTGCGCGGGCGGAACCGCGGCGTTCGCCTGATCGGCGTGGCAGCGACCAATCTCGGCGTCGCCGCGGAGGCCGACCTGTTCGAGCCGGACGCGCGGCGCCGGCTCCGTGATCTCTCCGCCGCCGTGGACCAGCTCCGCCAGAAGTACGGCTTCGCCGCGGTGACGCCCGGAAGCGCGCTCGGCGGCCGGCGGCGGCGCGACTAGGTGCCGCCTACCGCAGATCGGTGTCCTCGAAGCGAAGCCCCACCGTCCCGTCAGGCGCGGTGACCCGCGGCCCAAGCTCGCGGAACGTCGCGGCCCCGGTGCCCGGCGCCCCGGCCCGGACGGTGCTGTTCTGATACAGTCGGTAGTACCCGATGAAGACTCGCCGGGTGCCTGGTCGCACGGCGCAGCCGCAGTCCACCGCTCCCTGCAGCCCGGCGTTGACCGTGACGCGCAGGGGATGGGACGAGGCGTTGGTCACCAGCGGCGCGAAGAAGTCGGCGTCGGACGTACGGCTGCCCGCCACCACCCGGACCGCACCCGACGGATCGCGCAGCACGGACGACCCGCGCACCTCCTCGCCCATCGGCCGTCGGTCGGCGGAGAGCGGGCGGACCAGTTCCCATTGCATCACCAGCGTCTGACGGCGGGGCACGACCAGCCGCACACTCGCGCCCGCCGCGATCGTACGCGGCGCGGCGTCGCCGATGACGAGGCGTACCGGCGCGGCGAGCCGGTTGGTGAAGACGAGATGCGGACGCAGGAGCAGCACCACTCCAGCCGCGGTCGCAGCCAGCAGCAGCACCAGGAGCACGAGCATGGACCGCACGGGGAACCCGGTCGTCGCGGGCGGGACCGGCGCGGCCGACTCGGCAAGCGGCATCAGCGGACGGGGAGGAACGTGCTGAGCGGATTGGGAGCGGGCGCCGCACCCGCGCGAGGGGCCACCCGCGGGGTCCGCGCGGGAACGGTCGTGAGCGACGCCGCCGTCACGCGGATCACGATGCCCCCGGTGACCGGGTCCGGCCCCAGCCCCGCGACGTCGAACCGCCCGCTCGCACGGTGGGCGTCCTCGATGCGCACGGCGCTCCCCGCGACAAGCGGGTAGTACCCCAGCCGGAGCGAATCCCCGGGCGCGATGCTGCAGCCGCAGTCCGTAGTGTCCCGGCCGCTCACGACCGTGGCCCGGATGCGTCGCGACGTGCCGTTCACCACCAGCGGCGAAAAGCGCGGCCTCCCATCCGCGGTCGAGGCCACGACCTGCCGCACCTCACCCCGCACGTCGTCGGTCACGATGCTTCCCTCGAGCGCACTCCCCAGCATCCGGCCGTCCAGCGCCGCGGGGCGGACCATCGCCCAGTGCGCCTCGAGCGGCTGCCGGAGGCGCACCGGGAGCCGCAGGCTGTCACCCGCCCGGATCGTGAACCCGGTGTCATCGAGCGTCAGGGCAATGGGCTGGGTGAGCCGGTTGGAGACGACCAGTGACGCCTGCGGCCGGACGGACGCCCACAGCAACCCCGCTGCGGTCACGAGCCCCGCGGCCACGAGCGACCGCCGCCGTGCTGTCGAGGCGTGCGCCCGCGGCATCGCGCCCGTCGGGGTGTCATCCTGGGAGGTCGGCGTGACCCCGCGTCCTTCCCGCAACGCGTCCAGCACCGCGCGGGCACTGGGGTAGCGATCCTCCGGCCGCTTGGCCAGGCACCGGAGGATCACCCCGGAGAGCCATGCCGGCACCCGCTCGCGCGAGAGCGTCGAGACGGGGACGGGCTCATGCAGGTGGCGGGACACGATCTCCCTCGAGTCCTCACCTTCGAACGGCGGGGCGCCGGTCAGCATCTGGAACAGCACGACGCCCATGCCGTAGACGTCGGCCCTGGCGTCGACATCGCGGCGGCCGAGCGCCTGCTCGGGGCTCATGTAGAGCGGCGTGCCCACGATGAACCCGGTCTGGGTATGTCCCGCCGGTCCGTCGAGATCCTTCACGATCCCGAAGTCCACCAGCAACGGCCGCCCGCTTCCCGCCTCGATCAGGATGTTGTCGGGTTTGACGTCCCGGTGGACCATGCCCTGCTTGTGCGCGTGGTGGAGCGTCTCCAGGATCGGCTCCGCAATCGCGAGCGCGCGCGCCACGGACAGGGGACCGTCCTGGCGCAGCAGTTCGGACAGCGTCCGACCCTCGCAGTAGGGCATCACGTAGAAGACGAGCCCCTCCGCCTCGCCGACGAAGTGGATCGGGAGGGTGTTCGGATGGCTCAGCCGCGCGATCGCCCGGGTTTCCTGTTTGAAGCGGACCAGCGTCGCGGAGCTCCACGGGATGTCCGCGCGGAGCACCTTGACCGCCAGCCGCCGCTGCAGCTCCTCGTCCCTCACCTCGTAAACCTCGGCGAAGCCGCCCCGCCCCAGCAGGCGAACCACCCGGTACTGGGGGCCGAGGGCCCGCGCCAGGACGGCCGAGCGGTCGGCCGGCGCCCCGTGCAGCGGAGGGTGCTCGGTGCCCAGCAGCGCCAGGCTGCCGGGTCCGCAGCGGGGACAGCAGGCCGTCCCCTCCGCGAGGGGCGAGTGGCAGGATGAGCAGACCAGGAGCGTCAGGCGATCTCCCCGGTGACAGTGGTCCGGTGAACGTTAACGTCCTCAGCTGCGGACGGTGAGTGCCCCGGTGGCGTGCGGCCGCAGCCCGACGCCTGCCCGCCTGTCCACCCGCCATTACATTTCGTCTCCATGTCGAACCACCTCAGAAGCGACGCTACCACCGCCGGCGTCCAGCGCGCGCCCAACCGTGCCATGCTCCGCGCCGTCGGCTTCGGCGACGGCGATTTCGGCAAGCCGATCATCGGGATCGCCAACGGCTACAGCACCATCACGCCGTGCAACGCCGGCCTGGACGTGCTCGCCCGCCGGGCAGAGGCCGCGGCCCGGGCGGCCGGCGCCATGCCGCAGCTCTTCGGCACGATCACCGTGAGCGACGGGATCTCGATGGGCACCGAGGGAATGCGCTACTCGCTGGTCTCCCGCGAAGTCATCGCCGACTCGATCGAGACCGTCTGCGGCGCCGAGAGCATGGACGGCGTGATCGCGGTCGGCGGGTGCGACAAGAACATGCCGGGCGCGATGATCGCCATCGCCCGGATGAACATCCCGGCCATCTTCGTCTACGGCGGGACCATCAAGCCGGGGCACCTGCACGGGCGCGACCTGACGGTGGTGAGCGCCTTCGAGGCCGTGGGTCAGTATGGCGCCGGCCGGATCGACGAGCGTGAGCTGCTCGAGGTCGAGCGCCACGCCTGCCCCGGAATCGGTTCCTGCGGCGGGATGTTCACCGCCAACACCATGTCCTCCGTGTTCGAGGCCATGGGGATGAGCCTCCCCGGCTCCTCGACGATGGCGGCGGAGGACGCGGAGAAGGCGGAGAGCGCGGCCCGCTCGGGCGAAGTGCTCGTGGCCGCCGTCCGCCGGGGACTCCTGCCACGCGCCATCCTCACCCGCGAGGCGTTCGAGAACGGCATCACGGTGGCGATGGCCCTCGGCGGGAGCACCAACGCGGTGCTGCACCTGCTGGCCATCGCCCACTCGGCGGGCGTGCCGCTCACGCTCGATGATTTCGAGGCGATCCGGGCCCGCGTCCCGGTGCTCTGCGACCTCAAGCCGTCGGGCCGCTTCGTGGCGACCGACCTGCACGCGGCGGGTGGCGTGCCGCAGGTGATGAAGCTGCTGCTCGCCCACGGCCTGCTCCATGGCGATGCGCTCACGATCAGCGGCGAGACCGTGGCCGAAACGCTGCGCGACGTCCCTTCCGTGCCGCGGCGGGATCAGGAGGTCATCCGCCCATGGGATCGGCCGCTCTATGCCGAGGGACACCTGGCAGTGCTGCGCGGCAACCTCGCGCCCGAAGGCGCGGTCGCCAAGATCACGGGGGTGAAAGAGCCGCGGATCACCGGGCCCGCGCGGATCTTCGAGTCTGAGGAGGAGTGCCTCGAGGCGATCCTCGCCGGACGGGTGCGCCCGGGCGACGTGGTCGTCATCCGCTACGAGGGTCCCCGCGGCGGCCCCGGCATGCGGGAGATGCTCGCGCCGACCTCGGCCATCATCGGCGCCGGCCTGGGCGATTCTGTCGGCCTCATCACCGACGGCCGCTTCTCCGGCGGGACCTACGGGCTGGTGGTGGGGCACGTGGCCCCGGAGGCGGCGGTGGGCGGGCCCATCGCGCTGCTCGAGGAAGGCGACCTGATCACCATCGACGCCCGCGAGCGGCTGCTGTCGGCCGACGTGTGCAAGGACGAGATGGACCGCCGCCGGGAAGCCTGGCAGCCACCCGCCCCGCGCTCCACCGCCGGCGTGCTGCACAAGTACGCCCGCCAGGTCTCGAGCGCGAGCCTCGGTGCGGTGACCGATCTCTAGCCTGGCCGTCGCCGACCGACCGCGGTCGGCGTCACGTGCCCGGTACGCCGTGCTTCTCGCGGCGGTCTGCTTCGCGCTCTTCGCGGCACTCGCCGTCGCCGTGCAGGCGGGCTGGACCCAGGCACTCGACGTCGGCTGCACGCTCGCCGTCGGACGGCTTCGGACGACGTGGCTCACACCGATCATGCAGACGGCGAGCCTCGTCGGCTCGGGCGCCGTCGAGGTTCCGCTCGCGCTGCTCCTGGCCTTCCGGCTGTCCGGCATCCGGCGGCGGCCGGAGGCCGTGGGATACGCCTCCGCCGTAGTGAGCGGGTGGGCGTTCTACGGGGTCGCCAAGTTCGCGTTTCACCGTGCGCGCCCACGCATCCTGCCCCGGCTCATGGGCGGGGCCGGCTGGTTCTCCTTTCCCTCCGGCCACGCGACGCTCGCCCCGCTCGTCTTCGGGCTTGGCGCCCTCATCTGGTCGGCGCGCTGGCCGCTCCGCACCCGCGTACTGGTCCTGCTCCTCGCCGCCCTGGCATCGCTCCTGATCGCCTTCTCGCGGGTCTACGTCGGGGTGCACTGGCCCTCCGACGTGGTCGCGGGCCTGCTGCTCGGGACGGGCTGGGGAGCGATGTGGGTGTGGTGGTGGGAGCGGGTGTAGGGGAACGGCGGAAAGACGGAAGGTTGGAAAGCCGGAATGACGGAAGGTGGCATCCGAGCGGCACCGTCATCCCGAGCGGAGCGAGGGATCTAGCCGCGCCGAGCTCGAAGCCCGGGTAAGCAGATTCCCCCGTGGACTCCTCTCCGGGTCAGGTAACAGTGCCGTCGGCCGTACCGCCTTCCGCCTTTCCGTCCTTCCCACCTTCCGTCCGCTACCGCGCCACTTCCCTCCCCGCCATCACTTCCCGCACCACCTTTTCGCCCATCTCGCGGGTGCCGACGCTCCGCTCGCCTGGGCGGGCGATGTCCGGCGTGCGGGCGCCGGCCGCGAGTACCTCGGCCACCGCCTGCTCCACCCGGGCGGCCGCCTCGGCTTCGGCCAGACCGTGGCGAAGGAGCATGGCGGCGGATGCGATGGCGCCGAGCGGGTTCGCGACGCCTTTGCCGGCGATGTCCGGTGCCGAGCCGTGTACCGGCTCGAACAGCCCCGGGCCATCGCCGATGGAGGCCGAAGGGAGCAGGCCGAGCGATCCGGTCAGCACCGCGGCCTCGTCGCTCAGGATGTCACCGAACAGGTTCTCCGCAAGCAGCACGTCGATGGCCGCGGGATTGGCCACCAGGCGCATCGCGGCGTAATCGACGTAGAGGTGCTCCAGCGTCACGTCGGGATACTCCTGCGCCACCCGCGTGACCGTCTCCCGCCAGAGCTGTGAGACCTCGAGCACGTTGGCCTTGTCCACCGAGGTCACGGTGCGTCGCCGCACCCGTGCCGTGTCGAAGGCGACCCGGGCCACCCGCTCGATCTCGGGCGCCGTATACCGCATCGTGTTCACCGCAGCATCGGCCGCCAGCGACCGCGGCTGCCCGGAGTAGAGCCCACCCAGCAGCTCGCGGACGATGAGCATGTCCACTCCCTCGAGCCGGTCAGGCCGCAGGGGAGAGGCGTGGCCCAGCGCGGGATGCAGGACCACCGGCCGGAGATTGGCATAAGCACCGAGGAGCTTGCGCAGTGCCAGCAGGCCCGCCTCCGGACGGCGGCGGCCCTCCGCCGTGGCGAGCGAGGGATGGCCCACCGCGCCGAGCAGCACGGCGTGGGCGTCCCGCACGGCGGCCGCGGTGCGGGGTGGAAGCGAGTCGCCCGATTGGGCCACGCCGGCCGCGCCGACGGCGTACTGGGCCGTTTCGATCGAAAAGCCGTGCAGCTCAGCCACGGCGCGGAGCACGCGCACCGCCTCGGCCGTGACCTCCGGTCCGATCCCGTCACCCGGAAGGACGGCGATGGCATAGCGATTCATGCCGATACCTGTTCCGCGGCCAGCGCGCGGCCGCGCTCGAAGGCCGCGATGCGCGACTCGTCGAGCAGCGTCCTCCCAATCTCGTCGAGACCCTGGAGCAGCATCTCGCGGCGGTAGTCATCCATTTCGAACCCCGCGTCGAACCCCTGCCCGTCCCGAACCCGTCGATGCACGAGGTCCACGGTGAGCCGATACCAGCCCGCCGCCGCGGCCGCCCGGTCGAAGAGCTCCTCGACCTGCAGCGGAGCAAGGACCACCGGCAGCAGACCATTCTGACAGCAGTTGCCGAAGAAGATGTCGGCGTACGACGGGGCGATTATGGCGCGGAATCCGTAGTCCGCGAGCGCCCAGGGCGCGTGCTCCCGCGAGCTGCCGCAGCCGAAATTCGCGCCGGCGATAAGGATCGTCGCGCCGGCTGCTTCCGGACGATTGAGCTCGAAGTCGGGGTTGGGCGTGCCGTCGGACCGATAGCGCCAATCGTGGAACAGCGACGGCCCGAAGCCGGTGCGCTCGATCCGCTTCAGGAACTGCTTCGGAATGATCTGGTCCGTGTCCACGTTGGCCCGCCGAAGGGCGGCGGCACGTCCCGAGTGCTCGGAAAATGGCTGCATATGGCCTTGGATAAATATTCTTCCACAAAGGCGGTACGACATGATGACGTACATTAGTAGACAGCAGGTAACTCATGGTACTGCTGTGTTTATCTAATGCGTTATCATCTTTCGCATGAACACTAATACGCGCAAACTCAGGCTGCATAGTCGCGTCAATTACCGCATATAAGCCCGAACGTCCACCAACCGCCCTTCCACCGCGGCAGCCACCGCCATAACTGGGCTCACGAGGTGCGTTCGACCGCCCTTCCCCTGCCTGCCCTCGAAGTTCCGATTGGACGTCGAAGCGCATCGCTCGCCCGGTCCGAGCACGTCGTCGTTCATGCCGAGGCACATCGAGCAGCCCGGATTTCGCCACTCGAATCCGGCGTCGGTGAAGATCCGGTCCAGTCCCTCACGCTCCGCCTGCGCCTTCACGCGCTGAGACCCCGGGACCACCATCGCGCGAACCCCGCCCGCCACCTTTCGGCCGCGCGCCACCTCGGCCGCCGCGCGGAGGTCTTCGATTCGCGCATTGGTGCACGAGCCGAGAAAGACGCGATCGACCTTGAGCCCTTCGAGCGGCGTGCCCGGACGGAGATCCATGTACTCGAGCGCACGCTGGTAGGACTGCCGGTCGGCATCGGACGGTGCGTCGGCGGGGCTCGGCACGCGCTCGGTGATCTCCGCCGTCATGCCGGGGCTCGTGCCCCAGGTGACCTGCGGGCCGACCGCGGCAGCGTCGATGTGGACCGTCGCATCGAACGCGGCGCCGGGGTCGGTATGCAGCCCTGCCCAGGCTCCGCGGGCGCGCTCCCATGCCGCGCCCGCGGGGGCGCGCATCCGGCCCTCGAGATAGGCGAGCGTGACCGCGTCCGGAGCGATCATCCCGGCCCTGGCCCCCGCCTCGATAGACATGTTGCAGACGGTCATCCGACCTTCCATCGAGAGCGCCCGGATCGCCTCGCCGGTGTACTCGATGACGTGGCCAGTGGCCCCCGCGGTGCCGATCCTGCGAATCAGCGCCAGCACGAGGTCTTTGGCGGTCACCCCGGGCGCCGGCAGGCCGGAGAACCGGACCTCCATGGTCCGGGGTCGCGACTGGACGATGCACTGGGTGGCCAGCACGTGCTCCACTTCGCTAGTGCCGATGCCGAACGCGAGGGCGCCGAATGCTCCGTGGGTCGAGGTGTGGGAGTCCCCGCAGACGATGGTCATGCCGGGCCGGGTCAACCCGAGCTCGGGTCCGATCACGTGCACGATGCCCTGGTCCGGGCTGTCGAGGTCGAAGAGCTCGACGCCGAACTCCCGGGCATTCCGGACCAGTGCGGCCACCTGCAGCGCGGAGATCCGATCGGCGATCGGCAGGCGGCGGTCGCCGGTGGAGACGTTGTGGTCCACCGTGGCTACCGTCAGCTCGGGCCGCCGGACACGCCGGCCCGCGAGCCGGAGCCCCTCGAAGGCCTGGGGCGAAGTGACCTCGTGGACCAAGTGCAGGTCCACGTAGAGCAGCACCGGCCCGGCCGGGCAGCCGCCGCCGGCTCCGGCGTCTCCGACGACGTGGCTGTCCCAGACCTTCTCGAACAGCGTGCGGGGAGCGCTCACGCCACGCTCGCAGGCTTCCGCCCTGCGGCAGCCGCCGGCTCCCGGGGCTCGGCCTCCCTGGCCCGCTGCGCCGCCTTCCCTTCCTCCGACCACGGCATCATCGCCCGGAGCTGCGCGCCCACCCGCTCGATCTCGTGGTCGCGATCGGCCTGGCGCATCCGCTGGAAGTTCGGCCCGCCGCTCCGGTTCTCCGCCAGCCACTCGCGGGCGAACGACCCATCCTGGATGGCGCCCAGAATCCGCTGCATCTCGGCGCGGGTCTCCTCGGTGATGAGCCGGGGGCCGCGGGTGTAGTCGCCGTACTCGGCGGTATCGCTGATGGAGTAGCGCATGAACTGCATCCCGCCGCGATACATCAGGTCCACGATGAGCTTCAGCTCGTGGAGACACTCGAAGTACGCCATCTCCGGCCGGTAGCCGGCGGCGGTGAGCGTCTCGAAGCCGGCCTTCACCAGCGCCGTGACTCCGCCGCAGAGCACCGCCTGCTCGCCGAAGAGGTCGGTCTCGGTCTCCTCGCGGAAGGTGGTCTGGATGACCCCGGCCCGGGTGCAGCCGATCCCGGCGGCGTAGGCGAGCGCGTTGGCCAGCGCCTCGCCGCTCGCATCCTGGTGCACGGCCACCAGGCCCGGCACCCCGCGGCCGGCCTCGAACTCGCTCCGCACCAGGTGGCCGGGGGACTTGGGCGCCACCATCGAAACGTCCACCCCCGCCGGCGGGACGATCTCGCCGAAGTGGATGTTGAACCCGTGGGCGAACATCAGCGTCTTGCCCGGCGCGAGACCGGCCGCGACGCCGCTGTCGTAGACGGCCCGGCCGTCCTGGTCCGGCGTGAGCATCATGATCACGTCGGCCGCCGCGGCGGCCTCGGCGACGGGGCGGACATCGAGGCCGGCAGCCCGGGCGCGCTCCCACGATCCACCGCCCTTCCGGAGGCCGACGATGACCCTTGCGCCGCTGTCGCGGAGGTTGAGGGCATGGGCGTGCCCCTGGCTCCCGTAGCCGATGATGGCGAAGGTGCGGCCGACGAGACGGCTGGGGTCTGCGTCGGCATCGTAGTAGACGCGTACGGGTTCGGGCATGTGATGGTCTCTCGTTGGGGTGCTGTTGGAAGTCGACTGATGACTCACGCCAATCCCGCCTCGAGCGCCACCGCGCCGCTGCGCGCGACCTCGAGGATCTCGAACCGCTCGAGTGCGCGGATGCAGGAGAGCACGAAGGCTTCCGATCCGGTCAGCTCGACGATGATGGCATCGGGGTGATCGTCCACCACCGAGGCGTGATAGAGCTGGACCACGTCGAGCAGCTCGCCGTAGCGGTCGCCGCTGGCGCGGACCTTGACCAGCGCGAGCTCGCGGGTCACCCCGTCGCGGGCGGGGAAGGCGGCGGCGTTCCGGACGCCCACCACTTTCTGGAGCTGCTGCACGGCGCGCTCGGCCGTGGCTTCGTCGGACTGGATCATGACCGTGAGCCTCGAAACGCCGGGCGTCACCGTGGGACCCACGGCGATGCTCCGGACGGGCAGGTTCCGCCGCCGGAGCAGGCCGACGGCGCGGGTGAACGTGATGAGGTGGTCCTCGAGCAGGACCGTGACGGCGCGCTGGCTGGTCATGCGGGCACCGGCTCCTCGGACTCGATCGGCTCGCTGAGCGACGCGCCGGGCGGGATCATCGGGAAGACGTTGGCCTCCTGCTCGATCACGAACTCGACCAGCGCCGGCCCGTCGTGCGCGAGCGCGGCCCGGAGCGTCTCATCCACCTGGTCGGCGCGCTCGACCCGCCAGCCCGGGATGCCGTACGCCTCGGCGAGCCGCGCATAGTCCGGGCTCCAGATGGGCGTGGCGGAGTAGCGGCGCCCGTGGAAGAACTGCTGCCACTGGCGGACCATCCCGAGATACCCGTTGTTGAACACCGCCATCTTCACCGGAATCCGCTCCTGCACCATCGTGGCGATCTCCTGCAGGTTCATCTGGAAGCCGCCGTCGCCCGAGATGGCCCAGACGGGCTCGCCGGGCCGGGCGAGTGCCACGCCCATGGCCGCGGGCACGGCAAAGCCCATCGTGCCGAGCCCACCGGAAGTGATGTGGGTGTTGGGCCGCTGGTAGCGGAACAGCTTCGCCACCCACATCTGATGCTGCCCCACGTCGGAGACGATGGTGCAGCCCCCCGCGCTGGTGTCATCGATGGCGCCGAGGATGCCCTCGGGCGACAGCGCGCCCTTGAACGCTTCGACCCTGGGCCGCACGAAGGAGGCGATCTCGCCCCGCCATCCGTCGCACCGCCGCGGCTCGACGGTCTGGAGCAGCTCGCGCAGGATCTCGCCGGCGTCTCCCGGCAGCCCCACGGCGACGGGGACATTCTTTCCGATCTCCGAGGCATCCAGCTCGATGTGAATGACCTTGGCACCCCGGGCGAAGCCGGCGAGGTTCCCGGTCACCCGATCGTCGAACCGGAGCCCGACGCCGATGATGAGATCGGCCTGCTGGATAGCGCGGTTCACGTGCACCTCGCCGTGCATCCCGGGCATGCCGAGGTGCAGCGGGTGCGATTCGGGAAACGCGCTGATGCCGAGCAGCGTGGTGATGACCGGGATCCCGGTTCGCTCGGCCAGCTCGCGCAGTTCCGTGTAGGCATCGCCCAGAATCACGCCGTGCCCCGCCATGATGAGCGGTCGCTCCGCCCGACCGGCCGCATACTCGAGCTTCTGCGTCTGCACGTCCTTGGGTACGTCGAGCAGCACCGGGCCCGGCCGGCCCTCTCGTGCCACCGCGAAGACCTCATGCACCGCCTCCGCGAGCTCCTCGACGTCCTCCACGAGCCGGCTGTGCTTGGTGATCGGCTGGGTGATGCCGATGATGTCGGTCTCCTGGAAGGCATCCCGCCCGATCATGGCGCGCGGCACCTGGCCCGTGATCGCCACCAATGGCGTGTTGTCCATGTGCGCGGTGGCGATTCCGGTGACCAGGTTGGTGGCGCCCGGTCCGGAGGTCGCCACGCAGACGCCGGGTCGGCCGCTCGCCCGCGCGTAGCCGTCGGCGGCGTGCGCGGCGGCCTGCTCATGGCGCACCAGCACGTGCCGGAGGCCCGGGTACTCCGGCAACGCGTGGTAGACAGGCATGATCGCGCCGCCGGGGTAGCCGAACAGGAGGTCCACGCCCTCCTCGAGCAGCGCCCGGCAGAGGATCTGGGCCCCGGTAAGCTGTTCTCCCATTACACGCCCCACAGGTAGATGGCGTTGAGCGAGGTGGCCTCGAGCCGGTCGGCGTGATGCGCCTTGTTGAGCGCGTGCACCAGGGCCCGCGCGCTCGCCTCGACGATGTCGGTGGACGCGCCGTTCCCCGAGAGCGACTTGCCGTCCACCTTGGCCTGGAGGAACACCTGGCCGACGCTGTCACGGCCCGGCGTGAGCGAGCGGAGGGAGAGGCTCATCACCTCGACCGGCCGGCCAATGATCTCGCCGATGGCCGTGAACGCGGCGGCGATGGGCCCGTCGCCGGTGCCCCGCGCGGAGCGCTCACCTGCCCAGGGACCGGTCATCCGCACCTCGGCCGTCGGCGTGATGCTGCCGCAGACCACCCGCAGGTGGGTGAGCTGATACTCCTCGGGGGCGTCATGGAAGCTCTCGTGCACCAGCGCCAGCAGGTCCTCGTCGAGGATCTCGCGCTTCCGGTCGGCGAGCGCCGTGAACTGCCGGTAGACCTCGGCCAACTGGAGCTCGCCCAGGTCGTAGCCCAGGTCGCGATAGCGGCGCTCGAGCGCGTGCCGCCCCGAGTGCTTGCCTAGCACCAGCGTCGAGCGCGGAAACCCGACCATCTCGGGCCGGATGATCTCGTAGGTGAGCCCGTTCTGCAGCATGCCGTGCTGGTGGATGCCCGCCTCGTGGCTGAAGGCGTTCCGGCCGACGATCGCCTTGTTGGGCTGGGGAAAGCTGCCGGTGAGATAGGAGAGAAGCTGGCTGGTCCGGTAGATCTCGCGAGTGTCCACATTGCAGCGGAAGCCCAGCGCCGGGCCGCGTACGTGGCTGGCCATGACCAGCTCCTCCATGGCCGCGTTCCCGGCGCGCTCGCCGATGCCGTTCACGGTGCACTCCACCTGGCGGACGCCGGCGGCGATGGCGGCGAGCGAGTTGGCCACGGCGAGGCCCAGGTCGTCGTGGCAGTGGGCGCTCAGCACGACCCCGTCGGCGCCGGAAACCCGGGCCAGCACGGTCCGGAACATTTCCCCGTACTCGTCCGGCATCGCGTAGCCGACGGTATCCGGGAGGTTGATCGTGTGGGCTCCCTCCTGGATGGCCGCCTCGACGACGCGGCAGAGGAAGTCGGGGTCGGTGCGGCTCGCGTCTTCGGCGGAGAACTCGACGTCGTCGGTGTACTGCCGCGCCTGGCGGACGGCCGCGCGCGCGCGGGCGAGGACGTCCTCGCGCGTGGTCCGGAGCTTGTCCTTGATGTGCAGGTCGGAGGTGGAGATGAAGACATGGAGCCGGCCGCGCGCGGCCGGCCCGAGCGCCTCGCCCGCCAGCTCGATGTCACGCTCGTGGCAGCGGGCCAGTGCGGCGATGACCGGCCGGCGGATCTCGGTGGCAATCTGTTGTACGCTCCGGTAGTCGCCCTCCGACGCGGCCGGGAAGCCCGCCTCCAGGATGTCCACCCCCAGCGCGTCGAGCTGCCGGGCCAGCCGGAGCTTCTCCTCGGGCGACAGGCTGTTGCCGGGGGCCTGCTCACCATCGCGCAGGGTCGTGTCGAAGATCAGAACATCGTGGAGTGCCATACGGTGTCGGGCTCGGCGAAAAAGGTGGAAACGAAAAGCGCCGCGGACCTCTGGGTCCGCGGCGCCGGTGCATCGATCGAGACCTATCGTCTCATGCTGCTCGTGGCACGCCGCGGACCCCTTGCTCGCCGATAAGGACGGTAAGCAGGAGGCTGAGGAGCACGAGGACGAGCGCGAGACTGGGCAGCATGGAATCCCGGATCGATGCCGACATCAGCCGGGCATGAGTGCGCGGCCGTCCCACAGCCTAACCCGCGGCGCGTGCGGCTGTCAAGGGCTTCGGCGGCTTGACTTATTCACGTCCGTGCATAATAATCCGACCCATGAACGCCGTGCTGCTCAATCCGGTCGCCATCCTTGTCAATCTCGCCAGCTCCACGGGAGCGACCGGGTAAGCGAGCGTTTTCGCGCATGACCCCGGCCTGCTCCCTGAACGGAGCGGGCCTTTTTGTTGCCCCGCATCGGTCTCTCCGGCCGCCAGGGGCCCACCTCCGAGGAGGCACCATGGCCGCCACTGGGCAGCGGATCCACCCGGCCGGTTCCCGTCCCCCCGACCCTCGACACGCCGCGACCGGGCCAGGTCCGGCGCTCGACCCCGCGCGTGAGCACGACGCCTGCGGCGTGGGCTTCGTGGCCCAGGCCTCGGGCGCGCGCTCGCACGAGGTGGTGGCCATGGCGCTCGAGGCCGTGGCGCGGGTGGCGCACCGCGGCGCCGCCTCGACGGACTGCTCGGGCGATGGCGCGGGGCTCCTGACCCAGATCCCCCACCGCCTGTTCTACCGGGACGCGTACCGGTTGGGGCTCCACCTGCAACCCGGCCTTCCGTTCGGCGTCGGCGCGTTCTTTCTCCCGCGCGAACCCGAGGCGCTGGGCCACTCGGTGGCGATGATCGAGGCGGTGCTGGCGGAGGACGGAATCCCGTTCCTCGGCTGGCGCGACGTGCCCACCAATCCCACGGCACTCGGCCCCACGGCGCTGGCGTCGTGCCCCGTGATCCGCCAGGTGCTGGTGGGACGCCCGGCCCTGGCGGCGGACGAAGCGCAGTGGGAGCGGGCCCTCTACCTGGCGCGACGAGAGATGGAGCGCCGGGCGGAGGAGCGACGACTGCCCGGCTTCTACGCGTGCTCCTTCTCCTGCCGCACCATCGTCTACAAGGCACTGCTCGCCGGGACTCAGCTTCCCGCCTTCTTCACCGACTTCCGCTTCCCCGAGTACGAGAGCGCCATCGCGATCTTCCATCAGCGCTACTCGACCAACACCCTCCCAAGCTGGCCCCTGGCGCAGCCGTTCCGGCTGCTGGCCCACAACGGCGAGATCAACACGCTCTGGGGCAACCGCAACGCCATGACCATGCGCCAGCCGATGCTGGCCTCGCCCGTCTGGGGCACGAAGATCGAGCGGCTGCGGGAAGTGATCTGGCGCGACGGCAGCGATTCGGCCAGCCTCGACAACGCCATGGAGCTGCTGACCCGTTCGGGCCGGGACGTGGTCCACGCGTCGATGATGATGATCCCGCAGGCGTGGGAGAAGTACCCCGACCTGGACCCCGCGGTGAAGGCGTTCTACGAGTACCACCAGTGCATCCTCGAGCCGTGGGACGGGCCGGCCGCCATCGCCTTCACCGACGGCGTGCTGTGCGGCGCATCGGTGGACCGGAACGGCCTCCGGCCTTCACGGTACAAGGTGCGGCGCGACGGCCTGGTGGTGTCGGGGTCCGAAGTGGGCATCGTGGATCTCGATCCGCGCGAAGTGGTCGAGTGCGGCAAGGTGGGCCCTGGCGAGGTGCTGGTGGTGGACACCCGGCGGGGCGAGGTCATCCGGAACATCGACGCCAAGCGGGAGGTGGCCGGGCGCCGGCCCTACGCGCGGTGGGTGGCGCGCCACATGGCCACGCTGGTGCCCGATCCCGCCCGTGTCCCGCCGGTCCACACCGGCGAGGCGCTGCTCCGCGCGCAGCGGAGCTTCGGCTACGGTTTCGAGGATTTGCGGCTGGTGCTCGAGCCGATGGGCGGAACGGGCGCCGATCCGGTCTGGAGCATGGGCGACGACACGCCCATCCCCCCGCTCTCCGCCCTGCCCCAGAGCCTCTACGCGTATTTCCGCCAGCGGTTCGCGCAGGTCACCAACCCGCCGATCGACTCGCTGCGCGAAGCCATGGTCATGTCGCTCCGCATGCACCTTGGCCGCCGCGGCTCGCCGCTGCTCGAGCGGCCCAGCTACGCCCGGATGCTCCGGCTGGAGCATCCCGTGCTCCTGCCGGAAGGCATGGCCGCGCTCCGGAACGTGGCCGGCTTCTCCACCGTCACGCTCGATGCCGTGTGGGACACCGCACGCGGGGTGGACGGGCTCCGGCCGGCACTCACGGCACTCCGCCGCTCGGCGGAGCGCGCGGCCCGGCGCGGCGCGCGCATCCTGATCATCAGCGACCGCGCCGCCGATGGGCGTCACGCGCCGATCCCCATGCTCCTGGCCGTCGGCACGGTGCGGCAGCACCTGGTGCACACCGGGCTCCGGGCGCGGGTCGGCCTGGTGGCCGAAGCGGGGGACGCCTTCGACATCCACCACTTCGCCACGCTGATCGGCTACGGCGCGGAAGCGGTGCACCCGTGGCTCGCGCTGGAGACGCTGGACGGCCTGTTCGACGAGGGCCGCGAGCTCTCCCGCCGCGAGCGGGAGGAAGCGGCGCCCCGACCCTCACCCGCGGACGCGCGCGCGCAGTACCGGGCCGCCGCGGAAAAGGGGCTGCTCAAGATCCTGTCCAAGATGGGGATCTCGACCCTCAGCTCGTACTGCGGTGCGCAGATCTTCGAAGTCCTCGGCCTGGGGCACGAGGTCATCGCCAATTGTTTCGACGGGACCGCCTCACCGATTGGGGGGATCGGGTTCGAGGAGATCGCCGAGGACGTGCTCGCGCGCCACCGGCTGGCCTATCCGTCCGAGGCGGCGGCAGCGCCGGGGTCGCTCCCCGATCACGGCCGCGTGCGCTTCCGCAAGGAGGGCGAGGACCACGGCTGGGCGCCGCCGATCGTGGTGGCGCTGCAGCAGGCCGTCAAGGCGAGTACGCCGGATGCCTACGGCGGCTTCCTGACGAAGAACGGGAGCCGGCGGCCCGCGGGGCCGCGCGACCTGCTGGCGGTGCGCGCCGGGACGCCGGTGCCGCTCGACGAGGTGGAATCCGCGGAGTCGATCCGGCGGCGGTTCGTCTCCTCGGCGATGTCGCTCGGCGCGCTCTCGCCGGAGGCGCACGCCACGCTCTCGATCGCGATGAACCGGATGGGGGCGCGGTCCAATTCGGGCGAGGGGGGCGAGGACCCGCGGCACTATCACGGCTTCGAGAACGGCGACCGGGCCGATAACCGCGTCAAGCAGGTGGCGAGCGCGCGGTTCGGCGTCACCACCGAGTATCTCACCCGCGCCGAGGAGCTGGAGATCAAGATCGTGCAGGGCGCGAAGCCCGGCGAGGGCGGGCAGCTCCCGGCCCACAAGGTGACCGAGCTGATCGCGCGGCTGCGCCACGCGGTGCCCGGAATCTCACTGATCTCGCCGCCGCCGCACCACGACATCTACTCGATCGAGGACCTGGCGCAGCTCATCCACGACCTCAAGACCGTGAACCCGCGCGCGCGGGTGGGTGTAAAGCTGGTCTCCGAATGGGGCGTGGGCACCGTGGCGGCCGGTGTGGCCAAGGCGTACGCCGACTACGTGCTGATCGCCGGCCACAACGGCGGCACGGGCGCATCACCGCTTTCCTCCATCAAGCACGCGGGCTCGCCCTGGGAGCTGGGACTGGCGGAGGCACAGGCAACGCTGGTGCGGAACGGGCTCCGCCACCGGGTCGAGGTTCGCACCGATGGTGGGCTCAAGACCGGCCGGGACGTGGTCATCGCCGCCCTGCTCGGCGCCGAGTCGTACGGCTTCGGCACCGCGCCGCTGGTGGCAATGGGCTGCGCCATGGCCCGCCAATGCCATCTCAACACCTGCCCCACCGGCATCGCCACCCAGCGCGAGGACCTGCGCGCGAAGTTCAAGGGGACGCCCGAGCAGGTCATCACCTACTTCACGCTGCTCGCCGAGGAAGTACGGGAAACCCTGGCGAGCATGGGCGCGCGGAGCCTGGATGAAATCATCGGGCGGAGCGATCTGCTCCAGCGCGTCGAGCGGCCCGACGTGCCGCGCGCGCAGATGCTCGACCTCTCGCTCCTGCTGGCGCCCCCGCCCGCCGAGCCGGCGGCCGCGGGACTCCCCCCGCGCTCGCTGAGGCGTACGGAGGCGCGGAACGATCGCCCGGGCCTTCCCTCGCTCGACAGCGAGATCGTCGCCGACCTCGAGCCCTACCTCGAGAGTGGCCTGCCGTTCTCGGGCAGCTATCCGATCCACAACCACCATCTGACGGTCGGGGCGCGAGTGGCCGGCGTCATCGCCGAGCGCCACGGCGACGCGGGACTCGCCCCGGGCTCGGTGCGGCTCCGCTTCACCGGCAGCGCGGGCCAGAGCTTCGGCGCGTTCACCTGTCGTGGCATGCACCTCGAGCTCGAGGGCGAGGCCAACGACTACGTTGGCAAGGGGCTGAGCGGCGGCGAGCTCGTGATCCGGCCGTTCCGCCGGGCGGCGTACGCCGACGTGTCGCATCAGCACCTCATCATCGGCAACACGATTCTCTACGGCGCGACGGCCGGCAAGCTGTTCGCGGCAGGCCAGGCGGGCGACCGGTTTGCCGTCCGGAACTCGGGGGCGGTGGCCGTCATCGAGGGCGCCGGCAACCACTGCTGCGAGTACATGACAGGCGGTATCGTGGTGGTGCTCGGCCGCGCGGGACGGAATTTCGGCGCGGGGATGTCGAACGGCGTGGCCTACGTGATGGATGAGGCGGGCACCTTCGACACCCGGGTGAACCGCGACATGGCGGAGCCGGGCACGCTGGATGATGCCGACCGCGCGCTGCTCCAGCGGCTCATCCGGGAGCACGAGGAGAAGACCGCGAGCCCGCGCGCGCGGCGGCTCCTGGTTCATTGGGAGGAGTTCGCGCCCGTATTCCGCAAGGTGACACCGAAGGGTGCCGAGGGACTGGTGTCGGCGGCGCGCGATGCCTACCTGCAGTCCGCGCCCCCGGAGACGGAGGTGGCGCTCGTCCGGCGGAGCGCGTAGCCCGCGTACTCGAGGCTGTCCACGCCGCGCCCGGACACGAAGAACCGCACCACCTCGCCGTGGCCGGGCTCGAACTCCACCCGCACCGCGTCCGGGCGGGTATAGGGACTCGCCGCGGCCACGAGAGGACCGAGACGGATCTCGAGAGCGTCCTTTCGCGGACCCGGCCGTAGTCCCACGCACATGGTGCCGAGGTCCACACCGGTATAGGCGCCGGCATAGCTCGCCGCGGGAAGCGAGAGCGTGCTGGGGCGCTCCGCGAGGCGCGCCCGCTCGGCGGCGAGCTGCGCCTTCGCCTCATGCAGCGCCGCGGCGGCGGAGTCGAGGAGCGAGTCGTACCTGGCTCGGACGCCCGGCTTGCCGAGCACCACGTCGTAGGCGTAGGTGGCGACGAGGTCGGCGACATCCGCGGCGGGACCCGAGACGTTGAGCAGCACCGCGACGCCGATCCGCCGCCCCGGCATGAACGAGACATGTGTCCGCGCGCCGGCGAACGATCCGAACTGCTGCAGCACGGTATCCCCTCCGTAGTCCGCCCAGTACCACCCCAAGGCATAGCCGTAACGCCGGAACGGACCGAAGCGCTGCTCGCGCGGCAGCCGGACCTGCAGTCGGTGGGCCTCCTCGACGGCGTTTGCCGGCAGGAGCTGGACGCCGTCCAGGCGCCCCTCCGCGAGGTTGGCCTCGAGCCAGCGCGCGAGGTCCTGGGCCGTGCTCACCACCCCGCCGGCGGCGTGCATCGTCTCGTCCCGCTTGGATCGGGGCAGCCGGCGTGGAGCGCTGTCCGCTCCGGCCCAATAGGGGACCGCCACACCCCAACCGCCGGCGCGTGACATGTAGGCGGTCGTCCGCGTCATGCCGAGCGGCGCGAAGAGCGACCGGGCCAGTACATCCTTCCAGCTCGTCCCTGAGACGCGATCGATCACCAGCCCCGCGACGACGTATCCCAGATTGTCGTACTCGAACGAGCGCTCGGTGACCCGGCTGTCGGCCAGGAGCGCGATCAGCTCCCTCGGCGTCCACTCGCCAGTGTATGCCGTCCGGATCACCACTGCATCGTTGGCGAAGCCCATGGTATGGGTCAGCAACTGGCGGACGGTCACCGAGTCCGCCGGGCGCGCTGGGGGAAGCCGCAGGTCGGGTAGATATCGGGCAAGCGGCGCATCCAGATCCAGCCGGCCCCCTGCCGCGAGCAGTGCCGCGGCCATCGCGGTGAACGACTTGGTGCTCGAGGCCACATAGTATGGCGTCGCCGCGGTGGCGCGGTACCGCGCTTCCAGGTCACGATAGCCGGCCGCACCGACGTAGACGGCGCCGGTGTCGCGCACGACCGCGACGGCCAGCCCGGGAACGTCCCCCAGCCGGGCCACCACGCGATGCACGAAACCGTCTATTGACTCCGCGGCCGCTGACGATCCCGCCGGTCCGACGCCGGCAACGGCGTGCGCCGCGCTGCTCCGGCAGGCAGGCAAAGCGGCGGCGATCACCAGGGCAATCGGGATCGACCGCAGGCGCGGGAGAAATGCACGGCAATGGGGCACGAGAGGGGCTCCGTCGACAGGGTCGGCGTCAAGCTATCTCTGCCACGCGCTCCCCGGCTTGAACGGATGCAACCTGCCGGCCGGCCTGCTCAATCAGCCGGCTCGGACGAGCGCGCGGTAGTTGGACGGCGGGACTCCGACCGCGGCGCGGAACGCCCGGCAGAGATGGCTCTGGTCGGTGAACCCGGCGGCGGCGGCGACCTCAGCGATCCGGGTCCCGGGCTCGCCGAGGCGGGAGGCTGCCGCGCGTATGCGCACGGCGCGCAAGTATCGGGTGACTGACGCGCCGAAATGCTGCCGGAACACTCGTGCGAGATGGACCGGGTGCACCCCCGCCTCGCGCGCCAGCTCGCGCACGGGGCAGGGGCCCATGTACTCGGCGTGCAGCCGGTCCCGGACGGCGCACAACCAGATCGGCGGGCGGCGTCCATCACCCCGTTGGGTCTCGCCCGCCAGCAGCTCCAAGAGGCCCGAGAGGAGCGCATCCCCGCGCTCGGCCGCCGGGGCAAGTACGCTCACGCGGTGGAGCGCGCCGGCCGCAAGACGGAGCACCGCCGGATCGTGCAGCCAGCGCCAGCGGCGGAGCGCGTCAGCCGACACCAGTTCTTCCGCCCGCGACCGGCGAAACTCCAGCGAGAGCAGGCGCGCGCCGGTGGGACCGAACCGATTCGAATGCAGGGTCCCGGGCGGCTTGATCACGAGACCGGCGGCACCGGCCTGCTCTGTGGTCCGGCCGACGGTTTCTTCGACCGTGCCGCGGAGCACGATGGCGAGGCCGAGGGTCGCGTGATCGTGTACCGGCATCCGCGTGTACGGAGCGTAGTCGACCACGGCCAGCCGGCATTCCGGGTCGGAGAGGTCGCATTCGGGCATGTCGCCATTGTACGGGCGATGATACCCGGGAGTTCCGCTGGAACTTCGGCTCCCCCGGCCGGCCAGCTCCCCGGCTTGCGTGCGGCTGGCCTCAGACGTAACTTGCTGAACGGCAAGCAAGTCACCAGGAGCCATCGTGCCCCACCGCATAGAGAAGGAACGGAACGCCCCGCGCTCCCGGGCGGCCATCCTCGAGGCCGCAGAGCGGCTCTTTGCCGAGCGCGGCTATGACGCCACCAGCCTGAACCAGGTCGGGGCCGCGGCCGGCGTGAGCCGAGGCACCCCGGGCTATTTCTTCGGCAGCAAGGCGGAGCTGTACCGTGCGGTGCTCGACCGGGCGTTCGCGGAGGTGCGTGACGCCGTCCGGGCGGGCCGCGCGCGCGCCCTGGCCAGCAGCCAGAGCCCCGAGGCGATTCTCGCGGGCGCGGTCTCCGACTACTTCGACTTCCTCGCCGCTCGGCCGAACTTCATCCGGCTCATCGAGCGCGAGGCGCTGAGCGGCGGGAGCCAACTCGAAGGCGCCGGCCACCTCTCCGCCGGGCAAGAGGCGTTGGCCGCCATCAGCGCCGAGCTCGGGCTGGACGAGTCGGTGTCGGGCGATGCGGCACAGCTCCTCCTCAGCGTGATCTCCCTCTGCTGGTTCCCCCTGATCCATGCCCGTACGGTCGTGCCGGCGGTCGGCGTCGACTTGAGCGACCTCGACGCGCTCGAGCGCCGCCGGCGCCACGTCGTGGACCTGGTATTGCACGGGCTTCGCGGGCTCGGCTCGCCCGCCACCGCGACCCTTTCCGAGGCCGACAGCCATGACTGACGTCCTGAAACCGCCCGCCACGCCGCCTCATACCGGCCTCGCCACCGAGCAGGAGGCCCGGGAAGTGGCCGAAGCTGCCCGCGAGAAGGAGTGGCAGGCGCCCAGCTTCGTCCGGGAGCTGTTCGAGGGCTCGTTCCGGCTCGACCTGGTCCACCCCTTCCCGGCGATGGACCCGGCCGACGTGGAGCGCGCCCGGCCGTTCATGGAGCGGCTCGAGCGCTTCCTCGCCGAACGGGTGGACAGCGACCGGATCGATCGCGAAGGGAAAATTCCGGACGACGTAATTCAGGGTCTGCGCGACATCGGCGCGTTCGGGATCAAGATCCCGCAGGAGTATGGCGGTCTCGGCCTGAGCCAGACCGGCTACACCCACGCGATCGGGCTGGTGACCAGCGTGGACGGCAACCTGACCGCGCTCCTCTCCGCGGCGCAGTCGATCGGCGTCCCGCAGCCGCTCAAGCTGTTCGGCACGCCGGAGCAGAAGCGGCGCTACCTGCCCCGCCTGGCGAAGGGCGCCATCAGCGCCTTCGCCCTCACCGAATCGAATGTCGGCAGCGATCCGGCGGCGATGCGCACGTCCGCCGTGCTCTCGGAGGACGGGACGCACTACGTACTCAACGGCGAGAAGCTGTGGTGCACCAACGGCACCATCGCCGAGTTGATGGTGGTGATGGCGCGGACGGGGCCGAAGAAAATCACGGCGTTCATCGTGGAGACCGCGTGGCCCGGCGTGGAGGTGGTGCAGCGGCTCCACTTCATGGGACTCAAGGCGATCGAGAACGGCGTCATCCGGTTCACCGACGTGAAGGTGCCGGTGGAGAACGTGCTCTGGGGCGAGGGGAAGGGGCTCAAGCTGGCGCTGGTAACGCTCAATACCGGGCGGCTCACTCTCCCCGCTTCGTCCGTGGCCGGCGCCAAGCGGGCGCTCGAGATCGTCCGCCGGTGGGCGGCCGACCGGGTGCAGTGGGGCCAGCCGATCGGGAAGCACGATGCGATCGCGCAGAAGATCGGGCGGATGGCGGCGGAGATCTTCGCCATGGAGGCGGTGGCGGATCTGGCGTCGCTCATGGCCGATCGGGGCACGACCGACATCAGGCTCGAGGCCGCGATGGCCAAGATGTGGAACACCGAGATCGGCTGGCGCATCGTGGACGATACGCTGCAGATCAAGGGCGGCCGGGGCTACGAGACCGCCGACAGCCTCCGGAGCCGCGGCGAGCGGCCCGATCCGGTCGAGCGCATGATGCGCGATTTCCGCATCAACCTGATTTTCGAAGGCTCGAGCGAGATCATGCGGCTGTTCATCGCCCGCGAGGCGGTGGATACGCACCTCAAGGTGGCCGGAGCGCTGATCGACCCGAAGACCTCGCTCCGTGAGAAGCTCTCGGCGCTGATCCGCTCCGGAGCATTCTACGCGACCTGGTACCCGCGCCTCTGGCTCGGCGTCCGTGGATGGTTCGGCTACGGCGAGTTCGGCCCGCTGACGACTCACCTCCGGTTCGTGGACCGCGCCAGCCGAAAACTCGCGCGCACGCTGTTCCACTGCATGGTACGGTTCGGCCCCAAGCTGGAGAAGCGGCAGGCGGTGCTCGGCCGGCTGGTCGAGATCGGCGCCGAACTGCTGGCCATTACCGCCGCGTGCAGCCGGGCGCAGGCCATGGTGAAGCAGGATCCCGCCAACCGCGGCCCCGTCGAGCTGGCCGACCTGTTCAGCCGCCAGGCACGCCGGCGGGTGGAAGACCGATTCGCGGCGGTGTTCGACAACGACGACGTGGCCGCGTACGCCGTGGCGCAGCAGGTGCTCCGGAACGAGCATACCTGGCTGGAACAGGGGATGGTCCGGGCGGAGTCGTGAACGCCGGGTCGCGACCCACGACTATCTTCCAGCGAACTCCAACTGCGAGTCCCGCATGCCGACAGCCGAAGGCAGGACGATCCCGTTTACCGGACCCGAGGCGGTGGACGTCGCGGTGCTCGAGACGTTCGAGTACGTGGGACCCGAGCAGGAGATCGTGACCGAGACGCGAGAGTTCAGTCCGGTCTGCCCGTACAGCGGCCTGCCGGATTTCGCGACGCTCCGAATCGCCTATGTACCGGGCGATCGGTGCGTGGAGCTCAAAAGCCTCAAATATTACGTGACCAGCTACCGCAGCGTGGGGATTTTCCAGGAGCACGCCACCGCCAAGATCGCGGAAGACCTCTTCGGCGTGCTCCAGCCGCACCGGCTCACCGTGACGACGATCTACAACACCAGAGGCGGGTTCGACACGACCTGCTCGGTGACGCTGCCGGCTCGGAGCTGAATCCGGCAGCAGCCATCTAGCCCTCTCCTCCTTTCCCTCGTCTCAATGCGTGGCCGACACTGACGGCCGAGTCGGCACCACCTCCGGCTCGAACCTGGGCCCGCGCGGCAGGAGCTCGGGCAGGTTGGCCAGCTCGAAGGCCGTGACCGCCATGACGGCGGCCGCCTGCTCGAGGTCGCCCTCGACCGCCTTGTCGAACGTATCGCTCTGCGAATGATGGGTGTGGGAGTACCCGCGGGGGAGCTGGTCGAAATTGAACGCGGGCACGCCGTACGGCAGGAAGCTCAGGTGATCGGTTCCGCTCTTCCGGGCGTCGCGGACACTGTCGGCGCCGAGGGCGGCCACG
>JAICLE010000164.1 GCA_025927545.1 Gemmatimonadales bacterium | reverse complement strand
CTGGGCTTGTTGCCGAAGTCCGGCCCGCTCCAGAGCGGCTATGACCACTTCTATGGCTTTCGCGGCGGAGCGCTGGACTATTACTCACACGCAAGTCCGGCGGAGAAGGAGGATCTCTGGGACGACGATGTTCCGCTTCACCAGACGGGATATCTGACCGAGCTCCTCGGGAAGCGGGCGGTCGACGTGGTGGACAAGTACGCGCGATCCCGGGATCCCTTCATGCTCAGCCTCCACTTCAACGCGCCGCACTGGCCCTGGGAGGCGCCCGGCGATGAAGCCGAGTCCGAGCGCCTGCGCACCGCTCACGAAGGCCTGTTCGATCTGGATGGCGGATCCCAGAAGACGTACCAGCGGATGATCGAGGCGATGGACCTGCAGATCGGGCGCGTCCTCACGGCGTTGCATGCGCGAGGGCTGGCGGATGACACCATCGTCATCTTCACCAGTGACAACGGCGGAGAGCGCTTCGCCGATACCTGGCCGTTCACGGGCAAGAAGACCGAACTGCTGGAAGGCGGGCTCCGCATCCCGGCGCTGATCTCCTGGCCCGCCCGCATCCCCGCGGGACGGACGACCGACCAGGTCGCCATCACCATGGACTGGCTCCCCACCCTGCTGGCCGCCGCGGGCACCGCACCCGATCCGGCCTACCCGACGGACGGCATGAACCTGCTGCCGGCCATCATCGGGAATGTCCCGCCGGTTCCGCGGAAGTTGTACTGGCGCTACAAGGCGCGCGCCCAGCGGGCGATGCGCGACGGCGATCTCAAGTTCCTCAAGGTCCTAGGCAACACGTTCCTCTTCGACGTCGTGGCCGATCCGCTGGAGCGCGCCAATCTGAAGGAACGCCGGGAGGACGACTACCGACGGCTGGTGCGGCAGTGGCTGGCATGGAACGCCACGATGCTGCCCGAGATCGAGGAGAGCTTCACCAACGGGTTCAGCGGCGAGGACCTGGCCGATCACTTCGGCGCGGAGAAACCGGGACCAGCACCGGACAATCCCGCTCCGTCGGACTCCTCCGCAACTACGGCGCCCTGACGGCGGCTCGCAGTACCTCGCCCTGGACGGGCCGTTCGACGTCCAATCGATCGAGGTGAACGTGTTGGGGCACGCGCTGGGCCTCGGACACTTCGGCTCGCTCGGCGGCGAGAAGCGCTCCCTGCGGCCGGCCGAGTTCGAACCACGGGTGAGCAGATCCCTCCCCTTCGCTGCGCTCAGGGTCGGGATGACAGTCCCGTCGACAGGCCGGCCCCGGCGCCGCCCCGCTCACCGCTCACCACCTCCATCACCCACACGTCGCTCCGCTGCTCGGTGGCGGTGTAGACCAGCCGGCCTCCGGAGGCGCCCCAGCCGAACACGCGTTTCGCGGCGTCGATCGTGAGCAGCCGCTGGGGCGCGCCGCCGTCGAGCGGAATTTTCCAGAACAGCGAGTTGCCGGCGGCGTCGAAGCTCCGGGTGTACATGGCGCGCCGGTCCTCGCTCCACACGAGCTGGTCGCCCCGGAGCGCCCGCGGCCCGGTGGTGTCCGCGAGCAGCCGGGGCGCGCCCGAATCGGCCGGCGCGCTCCAGAGCGCCCCGTTCGAGAGTGCGCCGGCGAACACGATGTCCTTGCCGTCCGGCGACCAGTGCGGAAAGAAGCCGAACCCGGTCCGCTCGACCGGCTTCTGCCAGGCGCCGTTCACGCGGCGCGCGGTCCAGACGCCGCCCTGGCCCGTGAAGATGCTATAGACGAGACGATTCCCGTCGGGCGCCCACGACGGCATGGCCTCCTGCGCCGGCGAGGAGGTGACCCGCTGGACCGGGCCGCCGTCGAGCGGGACCACCCAGATGTCGCGCGAGCCTCCGCGCCACGAGTGGAACGCGACCTCACGACCGTCCGGCGACGGTACCGGGAAGAAGTCGTCGCTCGAGTCGGTGGTGAGCCGCTCGGGCGTACCGCCGGGAATGGCCATCCGGTACAGATCCATGTTGCCGGTCAGGTCGGAATCGTAGTACAGCCACCGGCCATCCTCCGAGAGATTCACCTGCTCGATGTACTGGGACCCGTGGGTGAGCTGCGTCGCCCCCGCGATGGTACCCGGCGGATGCGCCGGGATGGCAACGGACCAGGCGTTGCTCTCGGGCGCGAGATCGGCATACGCCAGCCGCCGACCGTCCGCCGAGAGCGAGATGGTATGGGCATCGAGGCCCGTGGTCAGCCGGAGCGCCGGGCCGCGGGGTGTTCCACCGGAGACCTCCTGCGCAAAGACATCCCGGGGCCCGAAGCGGTTGGAGACGTAGTAAACCCGCCGCCCGTCGGGCGACCAGACCGGGCTCAGGTTGAGCGAGAGGCTGTCGGTGAGCGGCACGACCCGGCCGTCCCGCACGCGCACGGTCACGACCCGGCTGGGCGAGAGGTTGCCGAACAGGATTCCGGGCGTGAGCGAGATCGCGTTGCCCGAGGAGCATGCGACGTACTCCCCGTCGGGGCTCCAGTTGCAGCCATACGCCTCGAAGAGCCGGGCGAACCCGTGGGAGTCACCCCGGCTCTCCCGGAGGAAGACCGAGTCACCGACGACGTACGCGATGCGCCTGCCGTCAGGCGCCCAGGCCGCGGAAATCACCGGGCCACTCCGTGGCGGCGGCACCTCGGGCGTCTCGACGCCGCCCGTGGCGGCGACGCTCACCACGCCGCCCCGCTCGAGAAACAGCACCCGGCTTCCGTCGGGCGACCAGCGCGGATGCGACTGGACCTGGGTGGTGTCGTCGGTGAGCGGAATGCCGCGGCCGCCGGCGACCGGCCGGACGAAGACGCGCATGCGCTCCGGGCTGCCGCTGGCGTACGCGACGGTCTTCCCGTCGGGCGAGATCGACGGCAGCACCTCGAGCGCGGGATCCCAGGTGACCTTGATGGCGGAACCGAAGCTCATCGGGAGTTCGGCGGGGCGCGCGCGGCGGGCGCCGAGGGCATACGCCGCGACGACCAGCGCGCCGACCCCCAGCACCAGCGGAATGCGCCGCCGCCATGACATCGCGCCCTCGGCCGGCGGGCGGGCCCGTCCGCTGGTACGGCGGCCGGCGTGCTCGCCGCTCAGCCCGGCGGCGAACTCGTGGGCCGAGCCGAACCGGTCGGCCGGCAGCTTCTCCAGGGCAGTGAGGACCGTCTCCTCGACCTCGGGCGGGATGGAGCGCCGGCGGGGCGCCATCGGGCGCGGGTCCTCGGTCAGGACCTTGGCCACGATGGCCTGCGCGGTGGGACCGCTGAACGGCGG
>JAICLE010000116.1 GCA_025927545.1 Gemmatimonadales bacterium | reverse complement strand
TCTCCGGAGACCGCGAGCACGCCCTCATCCGCGGGGTGGCCGGTGGCGACGAAGCCGCGCTGGCCGCGCTTTACAACGAATGGGGGCAGCGCGTACCTGCCCTTGCCCACTGGATGCTCGGGGATCCGGACGAGGTCGAGGCTGTCGTGGAAGGAGACGTTCTGGCAGATCTGGCGGACCGCGATCCCTTACGCTTCGTGGCGTGCTCCCGGAGCCGCCCGGATTCTGATGATCGCCCGCAGCCGTGCGCTCGACCGGCTTCGGGCTTGGCGGCGGAACGCTGCTTGGGCCGGCGTGCTCTCGACCGCGCGTGCCGCGTTCGACGGTCAGCCGTCCGGAGGCGTGGAAGATCCGGGTGCCCATCTGGAGAGCACCGAGCTTCACGCCGAGCTGGTTGCCGCCCTGGGTGAGCTGCCCGCCGAGCAGCGGGAGGCGCTGGAGTTGGCATTCTTCGGCGGGCTGTCGCACGCGGGGATCGCCGGGCAGACGGCCCAGCCGCTGGGGACCATCAAGACGCGCATTCGGCTCGCAATGCAGAAGCTTCGGCAACGCCTGGCGTTCCTCCGCGACGAGGACCTATGAACCTGCCGCCGAGCCACGAAGAGTTGCGCGTCATGCTCCCCGCTGCAGCCCTGGAGATTCTCGAAGGTCCGGACCTCGAGCGGGTGCTGGCCCGTCTGCAGGAGTGCGTGGAGTGCGCGCGACTCCTTCGCGAGTACCGGGAAGTCGCGGCCGCCCTCGGGTCCCGAGAACTCATCGGGCGATCCCCGCAGCAGACCGGTGGATGGGGTGGATGGTGGCGGCCGGTCTTGCGGGGGTGCTGCTGATCCACCATGCGATCCACCGGCCGATCGCCTACGGTTGGCTGGGGGCCGGGGCGCTCCTTCTCGCCCTCGTGGCGGTGGGGGGGTATGCCCGCGTCCAACGGGGTCGCGCGTTAACCCTCCGCGCCCCTCTCACAACCGTCGAGCGGGAGTCAGCCGTTGGCGAACGCCCTCGAGGCCACCTGCCCGCCGAGGATGAGGAAGGTGCCGACTGGAGTGATGGGTGAGCCGGCCATCCCGCATAAGAAAGGTGCCGGGAAGATGTCCCGGCACCTCGTTGGCTGCCTCAGCCGTGATGCCCCGCCTCGATCCTACCAGCGATAATGGGCAAACGCCCGGTTGGCCTCGGCCATCCGGTGCGTGTCTTCCTTTTTCTTGATCGTGTTCCCCTCGCCCTTGCTGGCCAGGATCAGCTCGGCCGCCAGGCGCTCGGCCATGGTCTTCTCGGTCCGGGCGCGAGAGAAGCTGATGAGCCAGCGCATGGCGAGCGCCGTCCGGCGCTCGGGCCGCACCTCGACCGGCACCTGAAGGGAGGCGCCGCCCACCCGGCGGCTCTTCACCTCGAGCGTCGGCTTGGCGTTGTTGACCGCCTGCTTGAAGACCGAGACGCCCGGCTGGCCGGTCCGCTCCTCGATCAGGTCCATGGCGGAGTAGAAGATGCCTTCGGAGAGGCTCTTCTTCCCCTCGAACATGAGGTTGTTGACGAACTTGGAGACGGTCTGGCTGTCATACCGCGGGTCGGGCGGCACCGGCCGCTTGACCGCCTTGTTGCGCCGGCTCACTTCTTACCTCCCTTGGCGGCGGGCGCCGCGGCGCCGCCGGCGGCCTTCGGCCGCTTGGCGCCGTACTTGGACCGGCTCTTCCGGCGGTCGTTGACCCCGGCCGAGTCGAGCGTGCCCCGCACGATGTGATAGCGGACGCCCGGCAGGTCCTTCACGCGGCCGCCCCGGATCAGGACGATCGAGTGCTCCTGCAGATTGTGCCCCTCGCCCGGGATGTAGGCCGTGACCTCGAAGCCGTTGGTGAGCCGCACACGGGCCACCTTCCGGAGCGCCGAATTGGGCTTCTTCGGGGTGGTGGTGTACACCCGCGTGCAGACGCCGCGCTTCTGCGGATTCATCTTGAGCGCCGGCGCCTTGTCCTTGGCTACCACGTCTTTCCGGCCTTGCCGGATGAGCTGATTGATGGTCGGCATAACCCTGGAGCTTGAGATCCCGAATGGCCCCCGTTCGGGGGCAGACCGACAAACTTAGAGAGGGCGCCGGGTTAGGTCAAGGATGACCATCGCGGGCCGAATTGGCCGCTCGCCTCGGGCTTTTTGCCCCGCGGCTTGGCCTTTTGACACGCGGCGTGGGCGCGAACCCCCGTGGCCGCATCGCTTTCCCTCGCTCGTTTCCGCGGCCCTCAACTTGCCTCGCATGGCGCCGGCCGATCCCCCCGGCGCACCACCCGTCCCGCGGAGTCCCATGTGAAGCTCGCCCGCCCAGCCTGCCTGCTGCTGGCCGCGGCCGTTGCCGGCGCCATCCCCGCGGCCGCCCAGCGGCCAGGCGGCACCGGGCTCTTCACCACCTATGTCGAGCACGACAGCGTCTTCCTCTCGCTCACTTCCCGACAGCTCGATCGCGACTACCTCCTCGTCACCCAGATCGCTCAGGGCATCGGCGAGCTCGGCCTCGACGGCGGCAGCTCCCTGCGCTCGGACCTCGTCCGCTTTCACCGCGAGGGCGACCGGATCGAGCTCTGGGTGGTGAACCCGCGCGTCTCCGCCGCGCCCGGCACGCCGATGGCGCGCACCGTCGCCTACTCGTTCGGGCACTCCGTGGCGCAGTCGTTTCCCATCGCCCCGCCGCGTGAGACCGGCACGTATCTGATCGACGTCACCCCCTTTCTCCTCTCGGACTGGGGCGACGTCGGCACCGTGTTCCAGACCGCGCTCGCCCGGCGGAAGCTGCCCGGCAACATCACGCTGGACGAGAAGCGCTCGAGCCTGCAGTCGGTGCGCCTTTTCGCCGCCAACCTGGAAGCGGAGGTCCGCCTCACGTTCGAGAGCCCGCGCGATCTCGGGCTTCAGACGGTGCCCGACTATCGCTCGCTCCCGATCGGGATCCACTATTCGCTGCTCGACCTGCCGGCCACGCCGATGCGCCCACGGCTGGCCGACGACCGGGTGGGGTACTTCATCTCCGCCACCAAGGACTTCTCGCGCGACACCGCGGAGAGCTTCTTCGTCCGCTACGTGAACCGCTGGCGGCTCGAGAAACGGACGCCGGGCGCGCCGCTGAGCGAGCCGGTGCGGCCGATCACCTACTACATCGACCGCACCGTGCCGGTCGAGTGGCGCCCCTACGTGCGCGCCGGCATCCTCGAGTGGAACCGCGCCTTCGAGGACGCCGGATACCGCGACGCCATCCGGGTCCTCGACGCTCCTGACGACAGCGCCTGGAGCGCCGCCGATGCCCGCTACTCCACGGTGCGCTGGACGGCGAGCAACGGAGCCGCCTACGCCATCGGCCCGACCAACGTCGATCCCCGGACCGGCGAGATCCTCAACGCCGACATTCTCATCTCCGCCGCGTGGATCCAGCGGTGGCGGGGACAGTCGGGGCAATACCTCACGCCGGTTGCCGCCGTCCGCGCGGTGATCGACGAAGACTCCCTCGCCACCACCGCCGAAGACGAGAGCCGGCTCTGCCGCTACGGCGAGGGGTTGAGCCGGAGCGGGACGCTGGTGAGCGCCGTGATGGCGGCCCGGGGCGAGATCCCCGCCGGCGGCGAGCCCGGCCGCGCCTACGTAGGTCAGGCCCTCAAGGCCCTCGTGATGCACGAGGTCGGGCATACGCTGGGGCTACGGCACAATTTCCGCGGCTCCGCCGGCGCCAGCGCCGACCAGCTTGCCAGCCGAGGCTGGACGGCGTCCCACGGCCTGGGCGTATCGGTGATGGACTACAACCCGCCGGCCCTGGCCCTCGACCCGCGGCGGCAGGGCGACTACTATGCGCCGACCATCGGAAGCTATGATCGCTGGGCGATCGCGTACGGCTACGCCGACGTCGTGACCAGCCCGTCTCCCCGCTCCGCCGCCAAGGGCGCCGGAGCGACGCCACGCGTGTGGGCACCCGACGTCGAGATCAACGGGCTCCGGGCCATCGCGTCGCAGGCGGCGGAGCCGGCGCACCTCTACGGGACCGACGAGGACGCGGGCTTCGGGGCCCTGGGCCTCGACCCGACCGTCAGCCGCTACGACCAGTCGGACGATCCGCTGGCCTGGGCCCGTGACCGGGTGGCGCTGATCGACGGGCTCTTCGAGTCGCTCGAGACCCGCGTCGTGGCGCCCGGCCAGAGCTACGGCCGGCTCCGCGCCGCGTTCACCGACCTGCTCAACGACCGCTGGTACAGCCTGCTGGTCACCACCAAGTACCTCGGGGGAGCGACGACCGCGCGGGACCACCGCGGCGATCCCGGCGGCCGGCCCGCGCTGGTCACCGTCCCGGCCGCTCGGCAGCGCGCCGCGCTCGCCTTCATCGCGGAAGCCGGGTTCGGCGAGCGCGCCTGGCGCTTCCGGCCGGCGCTGCTCAGCCGGCTCGCGGCGGACCGCTGGATGCACTGGGGCACGTCGCCCGGCGCGAGCGGGCGGCTCGACTTTCCGCTGCTCGAATGGGCCACGACGCAACAGGGCTCGCTGCTGGGCCAGCTCCTCGATCCCGCCGTGCTCGCCCGCATGCGCGACGCGGAGCTCCGGGCCGAGCCGGGGGAGCCCACGGTAGGGCTGCCGGAGCTGTTCGCCTCACTCACCGGCGCGATCTGGGCTGAGATCGGGGCGGGCACGCGCGCGAACGCCGTCCGGCCCCGGAACATCACGTCGGTTCGGCGCGACGTGCAGCGGCTCTATCTCAACGCGCTGGTGCAGATGGCCGTCAGCCCCGCGCCCGGGACCCCGGAGGACGCCGGCGCGCTCGCCCGCGTCACCCTCGCCGGGCTGGGCGCCGACATCGATCGTGCCCTGGCCGTGCCCGGCCTGGACCTGGACGCCTACACCCGCGCGCACCTGAGCGACACGCGCGACCGCATCCGCCGGGCGCTCGACGCCCAGATGTTTCAGACCACCGCCTACTCGAGGTAGCAGGGCATGCTGCATATCGTCGTCGCCTCCGACCCGTCGCCTCTGGTTCAGACCACCGTCTACATGGCCGGCATGCTCGCGGGCTACCTGCTGCTGACCCAGCCCGAGGAGTGGCAGCGGGTGCGGGAGACCGTGCGCGAGGCGTGGCTCCGCTGGGGACGGTGAGCGTGGGGCGGCGGCGGCGCGCCTAGCTTCATCCCCGCGCACGTCGCCCATTACACTTCCCCCATGCCAGCCGCAGCTCCGCTCGTCCTCCGCCAGCTCCGCAAGTCCTACGGCGACGTCATCGCGGTGGACGGACTCGACCTCGACGTCCGCCCGGGCGAGTGTTTCGGCCTGCTCGGTCCGAACGGCGCGGGCAAGACCACGACCATCGAGATCTGCGAAGGCCTGACCGCGCCGGACAGTGGCGAGGTGGAGGTGCTGGGGCGTCGCTGGGGCAGGCACGACCGCGAGCTGCGTGAGCTGCTGGGCATCTCCCTGCAGGAGACGCAGTTCTCGGAGAAGCTGACGGTCGGCGAGACCGTCGGATTGTTCCGCTCCTTCTACGCTCGCGGCTCCGACGCCGACCGCGTGATCGACCTGGTTCAGCTCGGCGAAAAGGCCCGAGCGCGCGTCGGCCAGCTCTCCGGCGGACAGCGCCAGCGGCTCGCCCTCGCCTGCGCCCTGGTGGGCGATCCCGAGCTCCTCTTTCTGGACGAACCGACCACCGGCCTCGACCCGCAGTCCCGGCGCCAGCTCTGGGAGCTCATCGAGCGGTTCCGGGCGGGCGGCCGGTCCATCCTGCTCACCACCCATTACATGGACGAGGCCGAACGGCTGTGCGACCGGGTCGCGATCGTGGACCACGGCCGCGTGATCGCGGAAGGGACGCCGCGCGAGCTGATCGCCTCGCTCGGCGCCGAGCACGTGCTGGAGTTCGCCGTGGCGGACGGCGAGCGGCTGGATGCCGACGCGCTCGCCGCCGTGCCCGGCATCGGTCAGCCCAGCCGGCGCGACGGCACCTGGCGGCTCCAGGTCGCCGAGCTGCACCAGGCGATGCCCGCGCTCCTGGGCGAGCTCCGTCGGCAGGGCGCGCAGCTCGCCGAGCTTCGCACCCACTCGGCGACCCTCGAGGACGTGTTCGTGACGCTGACGGGCAGGCAGCTTCGTGGGGAGTGAGCGCCGGAGCTGGCGCGACCACCCCCTCGTTCAGCTCACGCTGGTGCGGTATCGCGAGTTCTACCGCGAGCCGGAGGCGATCTTCTGGGTGTTCCTCTTCCCGGTGCTCCTCACCGCGGGCCTGGGCATTGCCTTCCGGAGCCGGCCGCCGGAGCGGACGCCGGTCGCCCTGGTGCTGCGGGGCGCGGAGGACAGCGCGCTCGCCCGGCGCCTTGCCGCCGCTGACGGTCTCAAGCTGCGCCTTCTCTCCGACTCGGCCGCCGCGCAGGCGCTCCGGACCGGCGACGTAGCGCTGGTCGCGGCGCCGGGGGGCGGCGGCATCGAATACCGCTACGACCCCGAGCGGCCGGACGCGCGGACCGCCCGGCTACTGGTGGACGCGGCGGTGCAGCGTGCGGCCGGGCGCACGGATCCCGTCGCCACCAGCGAGCGCCCGGTGCGCGAGGCGGGCGCGCGCTACGTGGATTTCGTAGTGCCGGGGCTGCTGGGCATGAACCTGATGGGGAGCGGGATCTGGGGCATCGGATTCGCCGTGGTGGACGCCCGGCGAAAGCATTTGCTCAAGCGGCTGGTGGCGACGCCGATGTCGCGGGCCCAGTATCTGGCGTCATTCGTGCTCTCCCGCCTCACGTTCCTCATTCTCGAGGTGCTGGTGCTCCTGGGCTTCGCGGTGCTGGCCTTCGGCGTGCCGGTGCGCGGCTCGCTGCTCTTCCTCGGCGCGATCTGCCTCGTGTCCGCGCTCACCTTCGCCTCGCTGGGACTGCTCATCGCCGCCCGGCCGCGCACGGTGGAAGGCGTGTCGGGGCTCATGAACGTGGTGATGCTGCCGATGTGGATCCTCTCCGGCGTCTTCTTCTCGTCTGCCCGGTTCCCGGACGCAGTTCAGCCGCTCATCCGGGCACTGCCCCTGACGGCCGTCATCGATGCGCTCCGGGCGACGATGCTCCGCGGCGCCGGGCCCGGACAGCTCCTGCCCGAGCTGGCGGTGATCGCCATCTGGCTCGTCGGCAGCTTCCTGCTCGCCATGCGCCTGTTCCGGTGGCGCTGATGTCGTCCGGGGACGGCAGCGACGGTCCCGAGCTTCCGCCACTGTTCCAGCGCGCCGACCTCGCCGACCCGCAGGCGGCCGACCAGCTTTTCGCCCTGCTCTACGACGAGTTGCACCGGCTGGCCGAACGGCATCTCCGACGAGGCGGAGCGGAGCTGACCGTCGGCACCACGACGCTGGTTCACGAGTGCTATCTCGGCATGGCGGGGCTCACGGACGTCACGTTTCCGGATCGGGCACGATTCTTCGCCTACGCCTCGCGGGCCATGCGGGGACTGGTCATCGACTACTCGCGCCGCCGGCGCGCCAGGAAGCATGACCGCGGATTCGAGATCACGCTCGCCGAGGATGCGGTCGTGGGCGCCGGCGAGCCCGAGAACGAGGAGCTACAGGCACTCGACCGGGCCCTCGGCGACCTCGCGGCGCTCGACCCGCGGTTGGCGGAGCTGGTGGATCTGCACTTCTTCGGAGGCTTCACCTTCGGCGAGATCGCGGAGCTGCGGGGCGTTTCCGAGCGGAGCGTGCAGCGGGACTGGCGAAAGGCGCGGCTGCTTCTGCACCGGGCGTTGCACGAAGATTGAGGCTGTCCGACAGGGCACGCGCCTCGCGGGTCAGGGGATGGTCCAGACCGTAGCCGTTCGCGAGCGGTGCCACGCTCCGGCTTGCCGCGTCGCGGGCGGCGGGCAGGTCGCCCAAGGCGCGGCGGGCCCGCGCCTGGACCAGAAGGCCACGGCCCACCATCCCGCTTCGGGCCTCGTCGTGTCCCTCATCGCGTGCGAGCTGCAGGGCGATGCCTGCCAGGGAGTCCGCCGCGGGCGCGTCGCCGCTCCGCAACGCCATGATGGCCGCCTCGAGCACCCGGGCCGGGAAGTAGGGCGTGCTGAGCCCGCGCCGGGGAAACCCGCGGGAGACGAGGAACTCCAGATATTGCCGCCGGGCGACCGCGGTGTCTCCCCGGGCGTACCGGAGCCGGGCAGCCGCTTCCTCGGCCTGCCAGCGAAGGCCGGCATGCGCGATGCGCACCAGCCGCCCGACATACCGCTCCGCATCGTCCGGCCGGCCCTGATCGATCAACGCGAGACCCAGCGCGCTCAGCGCCCGCACTTGGTAAACGGTGTCGGCATCCTTGCCCGCCTCCGCCAGCGCACGCCGGAATGTCGCCACGGCCGAATCCGGACGATCCAGGTCCCCGGCCAGGTTGCCCGCGAGGAGCGTCATGTAGATCGGCAGCTGCTTCTCGGAGTTGAGGCCGCCGGTGAGGTCGATCGTTCGCCCCAGCACCGTGCCTGCCTCGCGGTCCTCGCCCAGTCGGGCGAGAAGCGCGGCCTCGTTGTACTGCTCCACCAGCAGCGTGATCGTGCCCCCGCGGTTGGTGCGATTCAGCAGTCCGATGATCTCGCGCGTCAGGTCGAGCGACGCGCGTACCCGGCCGGCGTCGTGTAGTGCGCGTGCCTCCTCGTTAAGCGCGGACAGGTGGAGCGTCGAGGTGGAGTCCCCCTCCGCCAGGTCGAGCGCGACCGCCTCGCGTGCGCTGGCGAGCGCGGCAGCCGTCCGGCCCCGGGACCGGTACAGCGCGGAACGGGCCCGCAGACATTGCACCCGGCCCTCCCGTGCCGGCGCCCTCGTGCCCGCCAGGTAGCGCTCTCCCTGCTCCAGGCTCCGCTGGGCCTCACCGGCATGCCCGTCGTCTGCCGCACTCTTGGCCAGCCGGCAGCGGGCATAGGCCGCCGTCGCACCGTCGTTCGCGCTCACCGCGAGCTGCTCGGCGCGCGCCAGCAGCGGCAGCTCCTGACGTCGATCGTGCAGCGGGAAGTAGTGGTCCGACAGCTCGACCATCAT
>JAICLE010000063.1 GCA_025927545.1 Gemmatimonadales bacterium | reverse complement strand
TAGTCCGTCACCACCTTATCCGGCAACACATACCTGAGCGGATCTACCGGGCGGCCGTTCACGTGCACCTCGTAGTGCAGATGCGGGCCGGTGGCGAGGCCGGTGTTGCCCACCAGCGCGATGCGCTGACCGCGCGAGACGTGCTGGCCGGTCTTGACCAGAAGCTTGGAGGCGTGGGCGAATTTGGTGACGATACCGTAGCCGTGGTCGATCGTGACCGTATTGCCGTATCCCGACTCCCAGCCGGCGTCGGTCACGACCCCCGCGGCCGGCGCCTCGATCGGGCTTCCCATCGGGGCCATTACGTCGATGCCCTCATGCGGACGGGCGATGTGCAGAATGGGGTGCTCCCGCATGGACGAGAAGGCGCTGGTGAGCCAGCCCTGGGTCGGCATGATGGACGGGGTGGCCGCGAGCTGCTTGGAGTGGCTGGCCAGACTGTCTCTGGCTTCCGCGAACGACGAGGCGAGCAGGTCCGCCCGGCGAATGAGCGCGTTGAGATCCACCCGGATCTCCTGCGAGTGGCGCAGGGCCGGGCCCTCGCTCGCCAGGCTGGGGCGGGATGCGACGGTCGGCCCGCCGATGCCTGCCGCCTGGACCGATGGATCGATGGGTTCGAGGTTGGCCAGGACGCGAATCTTGGCGTCGCGCTGGCTGATCTGCCGGATCGTATCGGCCAGAGTGGTAAGCCGGCCGTGCAGCTCGCCGATCTCCTGCGCCAGTCGGGTGTTTTCCTGCTGCATTCGGGTGGTCCGCGAGAGATCCACTGTGCGACTCAGGGTCGCATAGCCCACCAGCAATGCCGCCGCAAGACCGAGCGCCACGCCTCCGACCGCCAGCTTGATCAGCCCGTAGGAGACCTCGACGACCTTCGAGGGCTCCGAGCCGTGGGGTACGAAAACGACGGTCCAGCGGCGGCGTCTCGCCATGCATGCTCCCGACGAACGTGAACGCGACGGTGCGGTCCTGCACACAATCTGCTGCGGCCGGGCGAAAGTAGAAGTGACCCGACACACAGGAATCCCGCAAAAGGTGGCCCACGCGGACCGGTTCGTCAAGTCCGGGCGGGACGTGATAAGTCCTTGACAGTCAAATAGTTTTGCTGTTTGACAGGCTAACTCTTAGACACTGGCGGGCTTGGGGAACAGCACCTCGGTTCTGGTGGTAGCCAACCCTTCGACGGGAGGGTGCTCGAGCGTGGGCCAGGCATCCCCCAGCCCGTCCGCTTGCAGTCCCAGCGACAGCCAGAGCAGTCGGGCTTTGCCCGGGATGAAGGGGGCCGCCACCACCGCCAGGCGATAGAGCGTTCGCCCCAGGGCGGCCAGGGCGACATCCAGCTCGGCCTCCCGGCCCGCCTTGGCCAGCGCCCAGGGGGCCACCTGCTGGATGTACAGGTTCGCCGTGGCGACGAGTCCCCAGGCCGCTTCGGCGCCGCCGCGGAGATCGATGGCGTCCATCGCCCGGGCATAGGCCGCGCACGCTTCGACGCCTGCCAGGTCCAGGGACGTTTCCTCGGCGGCCGCGGGCACGATCCCGTCGCGGTACTTGGCCAGCATGGCCAGCGAGCGGGAGACCAGGTTGCCCAGGCCGTCCGCCAGATCCGCCGTGTAGCGCTCGTCGAACCGCTCCCAGGTGAAATTGCCGTCCGCCTCGAAGCCGACCTCACGCAGCAGGAAATAGCGCAGCGCGTCCGGGCCGTGGCGGTCGATCGCCTCGCCCAGGGCGACCGCGGTGCCGGCGGACTTCGACATCTTGGCCCCGTCCCATTGCACGTAGCCGTGGGCCCACACCTCCCGCGGCAGCGCCAGGCCGGCGCTCAGCAGCATCGCCGGCCAGATGATGCAGTGGAAGCGGGTGATCCCCTTGCCGATGACGTGCAGGTCGGCGGGCCACAGCCGCTCGTAGCCGGGCTCAGGGTAGCCCGTCGCGGAGAGATAGTTGATCAGCGCGTCGAACCAGACGTATACCGTCTGCTCCGGGTCGCCGGGGAAAGGGATGCCCCAGGACTGGCGGTTCCGGCTGATGGAAATGTCCTGCAGCCCGTCTTCCAGCAGCCGTACGACTTCGTTCCGCCGGATGCCCGGTTCCACCCGCAGCTCGCCCGAGCGGATCAGCGCCAGAAGCTGGTCGCGGTAGCGGCTCAGCCGGAAGAAGTGATTGCGCTCCCTGGTGGGGACGAGCTCGCGGGTGGGGTGCTCGATGCAGCGGCCGTCGACGATCTGGGCCGGCTGCTTGAACTCCTCGCACCCGACGCAGTAGAGCCCCTCGTACTCGCCGACGAACAGATCGTCGGGGTGCGCCGTCGCGATCCGCTCGAGCAGGGCCGCCACCGCCCGGTGATGCCGGGGCTCCGTGGTCCGGATCCAGTCGTCGTTGCTGCACGCGAGCCGGCGCCAGAATCCGTCGAACGTCTCCGCCATCCGGTCCACCCAGGCCTGCGGCGAGAGCCCGTGCTGTTCGGCCGCCTGCAGCACCGCCTGCGCGTGCTCGTCCATGCCCATCAGAAAATGGACGTCGTCGCCCCGGAGCCGGCGGTAGCGGGCGATGCAGTCGGCCCCGACCTTCTCGAGCGCGTGGCCGAGGTGCGGGTCGCCGTTGGAGTAGTCGATGGCGGTGGTGAGGTAGTACTTGGGCACGAGCGGGCTCCTGGTGGTCCTAAACTTAACCCGCTCCCGTTGCTCCCTGTCCCCCGGCGCCGTCGCCGCCGCGGTGCCGTCGCCGCCGTCGCCGCGGTGGCCGGACGGCGCCCTGGTGGCCCGCGGCGTCCTCCACGGTCTCGGTCGCGGGCGGCGCGTCGAGCACCTGGCCGGCTTCCTTCCGGGGCTCGCCGGCCACCGCGAGGCGGCTTCGCGCCTCCGCCGTCAGCAGCACCTCGCCCAGCGCCTCGACTTCCTCGCGCAACTGCACCAGCGGGATGATGCGGGAGCCGTGCTCCTCGCTTCGGAGGAATACCCGCTCGCGGAAGATGTCCACCGCGATGATCCGCTCCGGCCCCAGCGCGGTGGTGAGCGTCTTCCCCTCCTTGGGGAACCGGCGGCGCGCCGTGACGTAGAACTCGTGCTCGTACTTGAGGCAGCAGAGCAGCCGGCCGCAGCCGCCGGAGATCTGCGCCGGATTGAGCGAGAGGTGCTGGTCCTTGGCCAGTCCCAGGTTCACCGGGGAGAGCTCCGTGAGCCAGGACGAGCAGCAGTACTCGCGCCCGCAGCGCCCGACGCCCGAGAGCCGTGCCGCTTCGTCCCGCACGCCGATCTGCCGGAGCTCGATGCGGGTGCGGAAGAGCGAGGCCAGCTCGCGGACCAGCGCCCGGAAGTCGACCCGCTTTTCCGCCGTGAAATAGATGGTGAGCTTGTTTCGGTCCCACTGCCACTCGGTGTCGCTCACCTTCATCACGAGCTCGTGCGCGCGGACCCGCTCGATGACCTTGCGCCGCACGTCGTCCTCGGAGCGCCGGTTCTCGTCGTGGATCCGCTGGTCCTCCGGTGTCGCGCGGCGGAGTGCCGCCTTGGGTGCCGCGGGCTCGGCCGCTTCGGCCGCGCCGCCCACCGCGCACCCTGAGCAGCCGCTGCCGCACTTTCTGTCCGCCACGTCGCCCACCGCCGTCACGCGGCCCAGGTCGCGGCCGCGCTCCACCTCGACCAGGACGGCCTCGCCGACCCGGGGCGGCGTGGCCGCGTCGTCCCAGGTGAAGTACGCCTTCCGGGTGCCCTTGAAGCGGACCTCGATGGTCTGTCCCACCTAGGCCTCCGAGTAGGCGCCCATCGCGCCGTACTTCTCGGCGCGGCGGCGGACCAGCTTTTCGGGACGGACCTTCCGGAGCTCGGTGACGTGGCGGATGAGCGCCTCACGGAGCGCCTCGCCGGCCGCATCCGGGTCCACGTGCGCGCCGCCCTCCGGCTCCTTCACCACTTCATCCACGATCTTGAGCCGCAGCAGGTCGTCCGCCGTGATCTTGAGCGCCTCCGCCGCCCGCTCGCGCTGGCTGGCGTCCTTCCACAGGATGGCCGCGCACCCCTCGGGGGAGATCACGGAGTACACCGAGTTTTCGAGCATGAGGATCCGGTCGGCCACGCCGAGCGCGAGCGCGCCGCCCGAGCCGCCCTCGCCGATGACGACCGCGATGGCGGGCGTCGCCAGCGCCGACATCTCCAGGATGTTCCGCGCCAGCGCCTCGGACTGGCCGCGCTCCTCGGCGCCCAGCCCCGGGTAGGCGCCGGGCGTGTCGATGAGCGTGATGATGGGCGCGCTGAACTTGGCCGCCAGCTTCATCAGCCGGAGCGCCTTCCGGTAGCCTTCCGGGTGCGGCATCCCGAAGTTGCGCTTGAGGTTCTCCTTGGTGTCGCGGCCCTTCTGGTGTCCGATGACCATCACCGAGATCCCGCTCAGCCGCGCCCAGCCGCCCACGATCGCCGGGTCGTCCATGTAGAGGCGATCGCCGTGGAGCTCGATGAAGTCGGTGAAGATGGTGCTGAGATAGTCGAGCGTGTAGGGGCGGCGGGGGTGGCGGGCGACCATGACGCGCTGGATGGGCGTGAGATTTCGGTAGATCTCCGCCCGGAGCGATTCGAGCTTGCGCTGCAGCCCCTCCAGCTCCCCGTCCACGTCGATCTGGCGCTCGACGCCGATCCGCTTCAGGTCCTCGATCTGCCGCTCCAGCTCGAGCAGCGGCTTCTCGAACTCCAGCGTGTAGGCTGAGGCCATCGGGATCAACCCGCCTTGATATAGTGAACGGAGTCGGCGCCCAGGAGATCGCGCAGGGCCCGCACGAGGTCGTCCTCCGCCGCGACGCGGACGCGACGGGACCGGAGCCGCACCGACTCCCCGTTCCCGTCGCTCCATTCAATATACAGGGGGGTCGGTCCCGGGTGCGCCGAGCAGAGCGCGGCCGCGGCACGGAGGACGCCGGGATCGGGCGCGGCCGGGGAGCGCCACCGGAAGCTCAGCGCCACGGCCCCGGACGCCTTGAGCTCCTCGAGCGCCCGCGCCGCCTCCACGATGAACGGCGCGTGCTCCTCTCCCCGGTCACGTTCGCTGTAGCCGCCCGTGAGGAGCAGGGCCGCGTCCGCCACGATGATGCCGTTGAGTCTGGCCCAGGCGTCGGGGAAGACGATCGCCTCGGCGGTGCCGTGGAAGTCCTCGAGCACGAGCCGCGCGTACTCCTTGCCGGTCTTCTTGGAGATCTGGCGCTTGACTCCGGTGACCACCGCCGCCACCGTCACCTGGTGTTCGCTCCACTCGCCCAGCGTGGCGGTGGTGCGGGTGCCGAACAGCTCGACCTCTTCCCGGAACCGCTCCAGCGGATGCCCCGAGATGAAGAAGCCGAGGACCTCCTTCTCCCGCACCAGCCGCTCGGCTTCGGTCCAGGGGGGGATGTCCGGCAGGCCGAGCCGCCGTGGGCGGGGCGTGGTGCTCTCGCCGAAGAGGGAAGCCTGCCCCGCCTCGCGCTCCGCCTGCAGCAACTGGGCTTCCGCCAGCACGCCGTCGAGCGCCTCGCAGAGCTGCTTCCGGTGGCCGGCGAGCCCGTCGCAGGCGCCGGCCACGACGAGCGACTCGAGCACCCGCTTGTTGCAGAGCCGGAGGTCGATCCGCTCCACCAGCTCCGCCATCGTCGTGAACGGCGCGTCCTGGCGCGCCGCGATAATCGATTCGATGGCGCCCCAGCCTACGTTACGCACCGCGCCGAGCCCGAACCGGATGCGGCGCTCTCCCACGACGGTGAACTTGAAGCCGGACTCGTTCACGTCCGGGGGCAGCACCTCGAGATCCAGCTCCCGCGCCTCGTTGATGTACTGCACCACCTTGTCGGTGTTTCCGATTTCGGACGAGAGCAGCGCCGCCATGAACTCGGCCGGGTAGTGCGCCTTGAGCCAGGCGGTCTGGTACGACAGGACCGAGTACGCCACCGAGTGCGACTTGTTGAACCCGTAGCGGCCGAAGGTCTCGATCTGCGCGGCCAGTTCGTCCACCAGCTTCTTCGGGTGGCCCAGCCCCATCGCCCGCTCGGAGAACTTGCCCAGCTCCTTCCGGATCAGCTCCGCGTCCTTCTTTCCCACCGCCTTCCGCAGGACGTCGGCTTCGGCCAGGCTGAACCCGGCCAGCACGTTCGCGATCCGCATCACCTGCTCCTGGTAGGTGATGACGCCGTAGGTCGGCTCGAGCACCTCCTGGAGCGAGGGGTGGGGGTAGGTGACCTTCTCCTGGCCCAGCTTCCGCCGGATGAAGACCGTGTGCATCCCGGCGTCGAGCGGGCCCGGTCGGAGCAGCGCGTTCGAGGCGACGAGGTCGTCGAACCGGTCGCACTTCATGGCCCGGAGGGTATCCGTCGCGAGCGGCGACTCGAACTGGAAGACGCCGGCCGTGCTGCCCTGCCGGAGCAGCTCGTAGACTTTCGGGTCATCGAACGGCAGCGTGTCCATGTCCACGTCCACGCCCGTCCGGGCGGCGATCATCAGCACGGCGTCGTGGATGACGGTGAGCGTCTTGAGGCCGAGCATGTCCATCTTGAGCATGCCGACCTTCTCGAGCGCGCCCATCTCGTACTGCGTAATGATGGACTCCTCGCCGTCGGCCGCGGCGCCGGCGCCGCGGGTGGGCGCCGTGCACACCGGCACGTACTCCGACAGCGGGCCCGGCGCGATCACCACGCCCGCGGCGTGGACCGACATGTGGCGCGAGATCCCTTCGATGCGCGAGCTCAGTTCCACCAGGCGCTGGTAGGCGGGATTGCCGCGCACCAGCTCCTTCATCTCGTCCACCTTCTGGACCGCCTCGGGAATCGTGAGGCTGTAGGCGGGGCCGGACGGAATGAGCTTGGTGATCCGATCGGCTTCGCCCGGCGGAATCCGGAGCACGCGGGCCACGTCCTTCACCGCCGCCCGCGCCTTCATGGTGCCGAAAGTGACGATCTGGCCCACGCTCGCCCGGCCGTAGCGCTGGCGCACGTATTCGATCACCTCGCCCCGGCGCTCGAAGCAGAAGTCCACGTCGATGTCGGGCATCGACACGCGCTCAGGGTTGAGGAAGCGCTCGAACAGCAGATCGAATCGGAGCGGACAGACATTGGTGATGCCGAGCGCGTACGCCACGATCGAGCCCGCCGCCGAGCCGCGGCCCGGCCCCACCGGGATGCCCCGCTCGCGGGCGGCGGCGATGAAGTCCTGGACGATGAGAAAGTAGCCGGCGTATCCCGCCGTGTTGATGACGCCGAGCTCGTAGGCGAGCCGCTCGGCGACCTCGGGCGGGAGCGGGCTCCCGTAGCGGCGCTCCGCCCCCCGCCGGGCGAGATCCTCCAGCAGCGCCTCGTCCGTGCCGTATTCGGCAGGGCGGGGGAACTCCGGGACGAAGTACCGCTTCTCGAAGTCGAACTCGCAGAGGTCGGCCACGATCTGGGTGTTGGCCAGCACCTCCGGGCGCTCCGGGAAGAGCGCCCGCATTTCCTTTTCGGACTTGACGTACGACTCCTGGCCGGTGAAGCGGAACCGCTTGGGGTCGTCGAGGTCGCTGCCGGTGCCGATGGCGAGCAGCACGTCGTGGGACTCGGCGTCCTCGCGCCGGAGGTAGTGCGCGTCGTTGGTGGCCACGACGCCGAGCCCGAGCTCCTGGCCGAGCCGCAGCATCCCCTCGCTCACCACCCGCTCGTCCGCGATGCCGTGCTGCTGCACCTCGAGCCAGAACCCGTCGTGTCCGAACACCCCGGCAAACCACTCGGCGCTCTGTCTGGCTTCGTCGAGCTTGCCGTGTCTGAGGTGCAGCGCGACCTCGCCCGAGAGGCACGCGGCGAGACAGATGAGCCCTTCGCTGTGCTGCTCCAGGCATTCACGGTCGATGCGGGGGCGCCGATAGAACCCTTCGGTGTACCCGATCGAGGTCAGGCGCACGAGGTTCTTGTAGCCCGCGCGGTTCCTGGCCAGAAGGACGAGGTGGCTGTAGGCGGCGGGCGCCCAGCTCGGCCGCTCCCGCGCCTGCCGCGGACCGAACGCGAGATACGCTTCGAATCCCAGGATGGGGCGAATCTTCTGCGCCCTGGCCGCCTCATAGAACGACCAGGCCGCGTGCATGTTGCCGTGGTCGGTGACCGCCAGGCTGTCCATGCCGAGCTTCTTGACGTGCGCGACGAGCTCGGGGATCCGGCTGGCCCCGTCGAGCAACGAGTATTCGCTGTGGGTGTGGAGGTGGACGAAGGACATGATGGCAGTCATGCGTCGCGACTCGCGACCCGCGACTATTTCTCCCTGCGCTCCAGCTCGCCCCACACGGCGTCCAGCGGGACACCGCGAGCTTCGAGCAGCACCAGAAGATGATAGAGGAGATCGGCCGCCTCGGACGCGAGACGCTCGGGCCCCTCCGTATTCGCCGCGACGACGACCTCGACGGCCTCCTCGCCCACCTTCTGCGAGACCTTGGGCACGCCGGCGTCGAGTAATTGGACCGTGTACGAGCCCGCCGGGCGCTCCGCCGCCCGGCGGGCGAGGGTGGCACCGAGGCGGGTCAGCAGATGGGCGCCGGGCTCGCCGGCGAAGCAGCTTCGGCTGCCGGTGTGACAGGCCGGCCCCGTCTGCTCCACCCGGTAGAGGATCGCGTCACCGTCGCAGTCCACCCGGACATCCCGCACCGTCTGGACGTGGCCGGAGCTTTCCCCCTTGCGCCACAGTGCGGCCCGCGACCTGCTGTAGTAGTGCGCCTGGCCGGTGGCGGCGGTCCGCTCCAGCGCCTCACGATTGGCATACGCGAGCATCAGAACGTCGCCCGACCGGCTTTCCTGCGCCACCACGGGCACCAGGCCATCCGCTCCGAACCGGACCGCATCCAGCCAGTTGTTCTCGGGCACGGGAGCAACCTATCGGCAGCCTGGACGATTGTCAAAAGCCTTTGTCGCTCCTTATCTTGCTCACGTTCCGACCCTCACCCCTGCCCGCCGGGAGCCTCGCCACGTGACCGCTTTTCGCCCTCGTTGGATGATCTGCGCCGGTACCCTGGCCCTGGCCGCGTGCGGTAGCAGCGAGCCCAACCCGCCGAGCGGCGTCGATTGCTCGGCCGTGGCGCCCACCACGCTCGCCGTCGGCGCCTTCACCGTGCTCGACGCCTCGCAGACCGCCTGCGTGCGGATTCCGGCCGCGGGCGCGCAGGAGACCGAGCATCTCTACGTGGCGCTCGCCACGGAAGGGCGCGAGACCACGAGCGGGATCACGGCGCCGTACGACCTCAAGGGCGGCAACGGGCTAACGGCATCGATCGCGGCGCCCGGGGGCGGGTTCCTCGATCGGGTTCCCCCGGCCGCTGAATCGTTTCATGACCGGCTCCGCGCCCGGGAGCGGAGCCTCTCCGAGCACCCCGCCGCGACGGCCCACCCGCGGATTTCCGCGTTGGTGGTCCCGACGCCGCCGGTGATCGGAAGCAAGCGGACGTTCGACGTCTGCGCCACGACCACCTGCGACAGCTTCGTCCAGAGCCAGGCGACCGCCAAGGTGGTGGGGCAGCGCGTGGCCATCTTCCTGGACGACTCGGTGCCCTCGGGCGGCTACACGCAGGCCGACCTCGATCAGGTGGGTGCGCTGTTCGACAGCCACCTGTACCCCATCGACACGACCGCGTTCGGCCGCGAGTCCGATCTCGACAGCAACGGCGTGGTGATCGTGCTGCTGAGCCAGCGCGTGAACGAGCTGTCGCCCAACTGCAACTCGACCAACAGCGTCATCCTGGGATACTTCTTCGGGCTCGATCTGCTCCCCACCCAGACCCACTCGAACGATGGCGAGGTATTCTACGGCGTGGTGCCGGGCTCCGCGACACCGGGGTGCACGCTGAGCAAGACGTTCGCGGAGGAGAACCTGCCGCCGGTGTTCATCCACGAGTTCCAGCATATGATCAGCTTCAATCAGCACGTGGTGATCCGGCAGCAGCAGTCGGAGGACGTCTGGCTCAACGAAGGACTGTCCCATTTTGCCGAGGAGCTCGGCGGACGCCAGATCCCCGACAACCTCTGCCAGCCCGCCTTCGCCACCTGCGGGAGCCAGTTCATCGGCGACAACCTGAACGACGCCTTCATGTACCTGGAGGATCCCGAGGCCAACTTCCTCATCGAGCCGTCTTCCTCCGGCGGAACACTGGAAGAGCGCGGCGCCAACTGGCTCTTCGTCCGCTGGCTCGCCGATCACTTCGCGGCCAGCCAGCCGCTGGGGACGGAGCTTACCCGCGCCCTGGTGCAGACCTCGCTCGTGGGCAGCGCCAACGTGGCGGCGGTCACCGGCGAGGACTTCAGCACCCTCGTTTCCGAGTGGCAGATGGCCAACTATCTCGACAACCTCCCCGGCTTTACGCCCGCGAGCGACCGGCTGCAGTATTCGAGCTTCGACTTCCACGGGCTGTTCCTGGCCAACTTCCAGAACGGTGCCTTCAGCAAGCCCTACCCCCTGACGCCCGACAGCACGCGCACCGGCAACTACAGCCACAGCGGCGTTCTGCGCGGCGGCTCGGGGAAGTTCCTGCGGATCATCCAGCCGGCCGGCGCGGCGGAGGCGTCCTTCGTGCTCAGCGTTCCCGGCGGCGGCACGCCGGTGTCGAGCAGCGTGAAGCCGCGGATCGCGATCGTCAGGGTGCGGTGAAGGCGGTGCTCTTCCTCGTGGTGGTGGCCGCGCTGTTCGCCGGGTACGGGACCGCGTATCTGGCGAGCGATGACGTCCGCTACCTGACGCGCGCCGGCATGGAGGAAACCCGGATCCTGCAGGCCCGCCGGCCGATCACCGAGCTGGTGGCGGACCCCCGCACCGATCCCGCGCTCCGGCACGCGCTTGGCCTGGTGGTCGAGAGCCGTGACTACGCGGCGCGCCTGGGCCTCGAGGCCAAGGAGACCTACACCACCTACGCCGACGTCGGCCGGGATACGCTGCTGCTCGTGCTCCAGGCCGCGCCGCGCGACTGTATCTGCCCCTACACCTGGAAATATCCGATCGTCGGCCGGATCCCGTACAAGGGCTTCTTCGACTTCGGTGCCGCCCGCGCCGCGGCCGACAAGCTGGCCGCCCGCGGGTATGACATCTACCTCCGCCCCTCGTCCGCCTTCTCGACCCTCGGCTGGTTCAACGATCCGCTCCTCTCCACCGCGCTGACGGGCGACTCGGTCGAGCTCGCCGCGACGGTATTCCACGAGATCGCGCACAATACGCTGTACGTGAAGAGCGCGACGCCGTTCAACGAGAGCTACGCGCAGTTCGTCGGCTACCGCTCGGCCCAATCGTTCTTCCGCGACAAGGGCGACACCCTGCTCGCGCGCCGCGCGGCCGACCGCTGGCACGACGAGATCGTGCTGGGGGACTTCTACGCCGAGCTGGTGACCCGGCTGCAGGGGTTGTACGAGACCCATCCCGACTCCGCGACCCTCGAGCGTGGGCGCGCCGATGCGGGAGCGTGGGCCCGCGTGCAGCTCGAGGGCCCGTTGCGCGCCCGTCTCCGAACGTTGACCATCGGCCGGGTGCCCGAGCGTCCGGTCAACAACGCGCGGCTGATCGGCGCCCGGATCTACCGGACGCGGCTCGATCTCTTCGACCGCTGGTTCGAGCAGCACGGGGAGGACGTGCGCGTGAGCGTGGCCGCACTGGGGAAGCTGATGAAGGATGTGCCGGGGGACAGCGCCTACGCACGGCTGGAGGCGGCGGTGGGAGACTCGGGGGCAGTGAGAGCGACGACGGGGGTTCGCTGACGGGCGCGGAGCACCAGGCGGCAGAAGGGGGCATGCCCGATGGCATGCCCCCTTCGCTTGCGCCCGGCTACCTCCGCGTGAGGTTACCTACTGGAATCCGCGCTCTGTCCGTCCGCCGACCCGGTGTCGGCCGGTTGCGGCGCGGCCCCGCCGGCCGACTTGGTCCAGCCGTTGGACCCCGAATCGCCGGCGGAGGACTGCTCCGTCTGCGGGTTGGCGTTGCTGCCGGCCTGGGTCGAGTCGCTCTGCCGCCGGCCGGGCATGCCGGTTGTGTCGGTCATGCCGGACGTGTCGCTCGTCGCGGAGGTGCCGGCTCCGGCGCCGGACCGCGCGGCAGCGGTGTCGCTGCCCGGGTGCATCCGCCGCTCGTGGTGACGCGGCTTTCGGGTCGAGCGATCCCCGGGCTTGGTGCTGTCCGGGGCGGTGGTGTCGCCCGCCGTCCGGTGCCATCCGGCGGTATCGGAGGCGCCGCCCATCGTGGTGTCGATCGCTCCCACAGAGCCGGGCCTGGCGGTCGTGTCCACGCCGGCGGCGCCCTGGTAGCCGGAGGTGTCCGGCGACGTCGGCCGTGTGGTCGAGGAATCCTGCGCCGCGAGGGGCCCCACGGCCCCGACGGCCAGCGCCGCGACCAGCGCGGTGAGCTGAAGTCTCGTCATCCTGCCTCCTGGCGGTGCGGGGCCGGACCATCCGCGTTTGCGGCCGTCCGCTCCCCGGATGTAGGGGAGTTGACGCTAGCGGGGCCGCCGGGGGGAGACAGTGAGGCAGGTCACCCGTATACTTTTCCCGGATGGATACCGACTTCGTCGCACGCCAACAGAGCCGACTGCTGGGCGAGCTCTCCGACTTCCTGGCCATCCCCAGCGTGAGCGCGCTGCCGGCCCACGCCGCCGACTGCCGCCGCGCGGCGGAGTGGCTGCGCGCCGAACTGAGCCGCCTGGGCTGCCCCGCGGTACAGCTCATCGAGGGCGACGGCCATCCGGTCGTCTGGGCCGAGGGGCCGGCCGTGCCGGGCCGGCCCACGCTGCTCATCTACGGGCACTACGACGTGCAGCCCCCCGACCCGCTGGACGAGTGGACCAGCCCTCCCTTCGAGCCCACGGTCCGCGACGGCCGGCTCTACGCCCGCGGGGCCGCGGATGACAAGGGGCAGGTGTTCTGTCTGCTCAAGGCCTACGAGGCCACCCTCGACGCCGACCGGCGGCCGCCGCTCAACGTGCATTTCATCTTCGAAGGCGAGGAGGAGTGCGGCGGCCACGTCATCTCCGACCTCCTCCGCGCCGAGCCCGAGCGGACCCGGGCCGACGCCGCGCTCGTGTGCGACATGTCGTACTACGCGCCGGGGTGGCCGGCGGTCTACACAGCGCTTCGCGGCCTCTGCTACGCGGAGATCTCGGTGCGCACGCTCGAGCGCGACCTGCACAGCGGCACCTACGGCGGCGTGGCACCCAACGCCATCGAGACGCTGGTGCGGATTCTGGCGGGGCTCAAGGACGAGAGCGGCGAAATCCTGATTCCCAAGCTCTACAAGAGCGTCGAACCCCCGAGCAAGGAGGAGCTCAGGGTCTGGAAGAAGCTGCCATTCGACAAGGCGGACTTCCTGCGCGATGAGGTCACCGGGCAGGCGCTCACCGGGCGCAAGGAGTACTCCATCTTCGAGCGGGTCTGGGCCCTTCCGACGTTCGAGATCCACGGCATCAAGGGCGGCTTCGTGGGCGAGGGGGCCAAGACGGTCATCCCCGCCCAGGCCACCGCCAAGGTGAGCCTCCGGCTCGTTCCCGGCCAGGACTATGCGAAGGTCGGCCGACTTCTCGAGCGCGCCGTCGCGGCGCTCGCGCCCAGGTGGGCCGACGTCAAGGTAACGCTGCTCCACGGCGGCGACCCGGTCCAGGTGGACGTCGACCACCCCGCCTTCGCGCTCCTCGACGAGGCGTTCGCGTCCGTCACCGGTCGGAAGGCGGTGCGGGTTCGGGCGGGCGGGTCCATCCCCATCATCCCCGAGCTCGGCCTCACGGGAGCGCCGGTCCTGCTGAGCGGGATCGGACTCCCGGATGACGGGCTCCACTCCCCCAACGAGAAACTCGATCTCGCTCAGCTCTGGAGCGGGATCGAGATCTTCGGGCGGTTCTACGAGCTGTTGGCGGAGCGGGGCGGGCCTACAGCTCCTCCTCCGGCGTGACGCGCTTGCTCGGGCCCGAGTAGCGCGCCTCCGTCCTGGCGTGCAGCTCGTCGATGCCGATGAGGGCCCTCGCCGAAGCGATGATGCCGGCCACGACGTCGTCGGCCCAGTATGGGTCCGGCCGCTCGCCGGTCGGAAGCCTGCCGGCGCAACCCTCGAGATAGCGGATGGCGGTGGTGATCCATTCGTTCTGCGCCGAGTCCACGATGGCCCAGGAGCCCGTGGAGCGGAGCTCCAGCTCCTCGAGCGCCTTGAGATGCGGCTCCAGGCCGTCGGTCACCGGGCTCGAGCGGAGCTGGTCGGCCACCATGCCCAGGACCTCACGCCGCTCGCTCTCCAGCGGCTCCGGCAGCGGCGTGAGGTAGTGGCGCTGGTCGGCCACCATCTCGGCCAGTCGGATGCATACCGCCCTGATGGACGGCGTGAGCGCCCCCGGAGCTTCCCTGGACCAGCTCTCCGCCGCACGGAGGATGTCCTGGATTCGCTGTTTCGCCTGCGCCTCGGGGGTTGCACGTCGGGGCGATTCTGACATGCTAGGCAGGAAAACCGGGTTGGGCGCCAAAAACAAGACTCCGCCGAAAGGCGCAGGGATGTTACCTCGGTCCCCGCCGCATCCTCGCGGGGTCCGCCCGCCCAAACCGCTCCTCCCGCCACGGGTCGCCCCGCATGTGATAGCCGTTCTGCTCCCAGAACCCGGGCACATCCTCGCGGAGCAGCTCGAAACCCGTCACCCACTTGGCGCTCTTCCAGAAATACAGATGCGGCACGAGCAGCCGTACCGGACCACCGTGCTCCGGCGTGAGCGGCTCACCGCCGTGCGACAGCGCCAGCAGGTTGGCCGGCCGGTCGAGCTCGGCGAGCGGGATGTTGGTGGTGTAATCCTGCTCGGCGTGCACGAGCACGTAGGCCGCGTCCGGCGCGGGGCCGGCGCGCTCGAGCAACGCTTGCACCGGCACGCCTTCGAACACGTTGTCGTAGCGGCTCCAGCGGGTGACGCAGTGGATGTCGCAGACCGTTTCGCGCCGCGGCAGCGCGAGGAGTTCTTCCCAGGTGAGTGAGAACGGCCGCGCGACGGCGCCGATGACCTGGAAGCGCCAGGCGGTGAGGTCCACCGCCGGTACCGTGCCGTAGTGCAGCACGGGCCATTTGCGGGTGGTGATCTGGCCGGGCGGCAGCCGCGCGTTCGGGTCGTGGGTCATGGGGAGATCGCCGTCGCGGAATGACGCGGCGCGCGCTCGCCCAGCGCAACGGGCTCCGCCATCGCCTCTACCCCCTCGTACCCGAACGCCGTCGCGAACGCTCCGACCACTCCGGCCCGCGTCCGTTCCCACAGCGCTGCGCTGGCGCCGGCGCTCGCGCCGAGCTCCGCGGCCACGCTGGTCATCACCACATCCCGGATGCCGCACGGCACGATCAGGTCGAACCCCCGCAGGTCGGTAGTGACATTGAGCGCGAATCCGTGGAAGGTCACCCACTGCTTCACGTGGATGCCGATGCTCGCGATCTTCCGGCCACCGGTCCACACCCCGGTGAGGCCCGGTTTCCTCCCCGCGGCGATGCCGAGCTCGGCGAGCGCGCCGATGAGCGCCGCCTCGAGCTGCCTGAGGTACCAATGGAGATCTTCCCGGTGCTCGCGGAGCTGCAGGATCGGGTAGCCCACCAGTTGGCCGGGCCCGTGGTAGGTGACGTCCCCGCCGCGCTCCACCTCGACGACGGCGACGCGGCGCCGCTCCAGCTCGGCCGGCGCCAGCGGGAGGCTGGTCGCCCGGGTGGCGCGGCCGAGGGTGATCACCGGCTCGTGCTCGACGAGGAGCAGCAGATCCCGATCCAGCTCGCCCGCCAGCCGCCGCCGGCAGAGGGTGCGCTGCAGCTCGAGTGTCTCGGCGTAGGCGCGATGGCCCAGGTCGAGCAGGCCAAGTCGCGCGCTCACGGGGCGAGCACCAGCCGCCGGGCGCTCCGCGCCAGCAGCAGCGAGACGAGAAGCGCGACCGCGATGAGCGCCCCGAGCCCCGTCCGGCCGGCGAGCTGGTGCGCGGGGATGCACAGCAGCATCGCGAGTATCGTGGCGAAGGCGCTCACCACCGACAGCCCGCCCCGGCGATAGATCGAGAGGATGGGCGACAGGAGCCGCCAGGCCACCACCCCGGCCAGCAGCAGCCCGGCGATGGTTCCGAAGAAGAGCAGGTAGAGCGGGGGGCCCATCTCGGGGTTGGCGCCGGGCGTGGCGGGACGGAGGAAGTCGACGCCAAGGACCGTGGCACTGACCACCGCGAGCCCGAACGCTACCGCGGACCCCATCGCCGAGACGGCGAGGCGGACGGGGCCGGTCATCAGATGTGCAGCACCCGGCCCATCGAATCGAGCGCTGCCTCGGCGACGGCCTCGGAGAGCGTGGGGTGCGCGTGGATGGCCAGATCGACCTCCTCGACGGTGTACTCGTTCTCGCGCGCCACCACCAGCTCGTGGATGATCTCCGATGCGTGGCTGCTGACGATGTGGGCGCCGAGGATCTCGCCGTACTTCCTGTCGCGGATGATCTTGACGAAGCCTTCGGTCTCGTTGGTGCTCCGCGCCCGTCCATTGGCGCTGAAGGGAAACCGGCCCACCTGGAAGTCGAGCTTCCGCTCCCGGGCCTGCTCCTCCGTAAGCCCGATGCTCGCCACCTCGGGATGGCAATAGGTGACGCTCGGGACGTTGTCGTACTTGATGGGATGTGGGTGCTGCCCGGCAATGAGCTCCGCGACGTTCACGCCCTCACGGCTTCCCTTGTGCGCCAGCATGGGCGGGCCGGCCACGTCCCCGATGCAGTAGACGCCCGGCGCCGTGGTCTCCAGGGTGTCCAGGTTCACCCGGACGAAACCGCGGTCGGTGAGCTCGACGCCCGCCTCCTCGAACCCCATCCCTTCCGTGTTCACGGCCCGCCCGGCGGCCATGAGCACCTTCTCGACCTCCACGACTTCCTGCTTCCCGCCCGTCTCGAGCTGGAGGGTCACCTTGTCGGCCGCCACCGTTGCCCGGGTCACCTTGGCGCCCGCGTGGACGGTGATGCCGCGCTTCCGGTAGCTCTTGGTCAGCGCGTCGGATGCTTCCGCATCCTCCATCGGCAGGATCCGTGGCAGCGCCTCGATCAGGGTGACCCGAGTGCCGAACGCATTGAAGATGTCCGCGAACTCGGTGCCGACTGCCCCGGCGCCGATCACGGCGAGGGTCTTCGGGACCTCGGTCAGAAACAGCGCCTCATCGGAGCTGATCACGGTCGTCTTGTTGATCTCGAGGCCGATCTGCGGGATCCCCTTCACCCGCGATCCCGTGGCGATGACCACGGCCTTCCGCGCTTGGTACTCGTCGCCGCCGACCTTCACCCTGCGGTCCTTCCCCAGCACGCCCGTGCCCTTGAGCACGGTCACCTTGTGCTTCTTCATCAGGAACTCGACGCCCTTGGAGTTCTGCTCGGAAACCTTGCGCGAGCGGCGCATGGCCACGCCGTAGTCCGCCTTCACGCCGCTCACCTCGACGCCCAGTTCCTTGGCGTCGTGGGAGACCAGGTTGGCCACGTACGCGCTGTGCAGCAGTGCCTTGGTCGGGATGCAGCCGATGTTGACGCACACGCCGCCGAGCTTGTCCCGCTCCACCACCGCGGTGGCCAGGCCG
>JAICLE010000138.1 GCA_025927545.1 Gemmatimonadales bacterium | reverse complement strand
GGCGGATCCGGTGCGGGGATGGATCGGGCAGGCACCCTCGACGCTCGCGGCGGCTACCCGGCGGCTCGAGACCCTGCGGCGACCCATGGACCAGATCAGCGCGGTGGCCAAGAAGATGGAGGGCGCCCCCCGGTCGCCCAGCTCGCGGCGCCCGGCGAGTCCGGTGTGGCTGCGAAGGTGTTCGGCACGACGACGGGCCTGCCGCCCTCCCGCCCGCGGTCTATCTGACGATTACGACGCTGCAGAACAACCTGGTGAGCCCGGTGGCCTACGGCCGCGGTCTTCGGCTGAATCCGGTGGCGGTGCTGGTGGGCGTGCTGCTCTGGTGGCTGCTCTGGGGGGTACCGGGAGCGTTCCCGGCGGTGCCGATCGTCGCCACGTTCAAGATCCTCGGTGAGCACGTGCCGAGTCTCACACCTGTGAGCGAGTTTCTGGGCGACTGAGCGCGTTAGCCGCCCGGCTTAGCCGCCCGGCACGGGCGGCCGGAAATCTACGGCCAGGGTGACGAGAAACGCGCCCATCCGGCGGGCCTCCTCCACCGTGAGGTCCCGGGGAACCACGACCTGGGCGAGCAGGTCGGGCCGCAGGGGATACTCGAGCGAGATGCCCGGATCGCCCGCCGCCGCCATCGGGGCGGGAGCTCTTGCCGACCGCTGCACAGGTGCACGTTCCGCGGACGCGGCCTGGGGAGTGCGGCTTCGCATCTCGACCTTCGGCGCGCGCCCTGCGGGTCTGAACGCATAGCTGCCGGGATCCTCGACCCAGCGCACGAACTCCTCGATCGCCCGGCTCACGCGGCGGCGATACTCTCCCACCGAGGCGGGCGAGAGGCGGCCGGGGTTGCGGTTGAGGAACGCTCGGAAAACCGCCTCCACGTCGATCCGGCGGACGTCGTCCGCGCCCTCGGGCGGCACTTCCTCCAGCACCTTGCTGGTGGCCACGCGCCAGCCCTGCGCGGTCGCGGGGTGCACCAGCCCCTTGTCCACCACGAATTCGATGAACCGCGCGAGGGCGGCTCGGGAGTAATCGGGCTCGGGCCCCATGCCTGCTCCGGGCTGAAGGTCTTCCCCAATCTACGCGTTGAAACTCTCCACACAAGCGTTTGTGCGAAATGTCTGTAAACAAAACGCGCCTTGGAGCGGTGTGGATCGCTGTGGGTAAATGCAACGGACTAAAGGCGTAGCCGACATGCCCGCGCCAGCGCGGAAATTCGATGCTAGATGCCGTCAAACGGAAATAAAAGCTGTGCGGCGTTTGGCCGGTGGCAGGGCCCGACGCTAAACGCGTGCCGATGCGCCCCGCCGCCGGCGCAACGGGACGCCGCGTTGGGTTGAGTCCGCGGGCACAACGGGCTGCCTCCGACTGTCGTCCAGCGGTTGCCGCTGGCGGCTGCCGGAGCGTTCGCGCGTCGTGCCTGGTGCCCCTCGGTCCGGGAGGACTGCCCGGAACACGCCGTGCCGACGCACAACTCCTCTGCCGGGACGGCTGGCCGCCCGCCCCGACACCAGGCTAGATTTGCGCAGGCTTACCCTTGCTGTCCCAAGGAGATAGCATGCCAGAAGGGATCGAAGCCCTCCGCCTGAGAGATCCGGCGCTTCACCCGGTGGCCGAGAAGGTCCTGTCGGGTGTGCGCCTGGAGACCGCGGACGGGCTCGCACTCTACGCTACCCGGGACCTCCTGGGTCTCGGCCGGCTGGCCGATCACGCCAACACGCGCCGCAACGGCGATCGGGTCTTCTTCTCCGCCAACCAGCACATCAACCCCACCAACGTCTGCGTGCTCCGGAACACCTGCACGTTCTGCTCGTTCGCGCGGATGCCCAGGGAAGGGGGCGCCTACACCCGCTCGCTGGAAGAGGTCTTCCACGAGGCCGAGCAGGCCCGCGGCATGCCGACGCGCGAGTTCCACATCGTGGGCGGGCTCCACCCCAAGCTCCGGCTGAGCTATTACACCGACATGTTGCGCGGCCTCAAGGAGCGGCACCCGGACGTGCACATCAAGGCGCTTACGGCGGTGGAGATTGCGCACCTCGCGCGCATCGAGCGCTGCTCCGAGCGGGACGTGCTGGTCGCGCTCAAGGGGGCCGGGCTCACCAGTCTGCCCGGCGGCGGCGCCGAAGTGTTCAGCACCGCGGTGCGTGCTACGATCGCCGAGCGCAAGCTCACCGGCGAGGAGTGGATCCGGGTGCACCGCACGGCCCACGAGCTCGGCATCCGGACCAACTGCACGATGCTCTACGGTCACGTCGAGACCGCCGCCGACCGGGTTGACCATCTCGCGATGCTGCGCGCGCTGCAGGACGAGACCGGCGGCTTCCTGACCTACATCCCGCTCGCCTACCACCCGGACCACAACGAGCTGGGCGAGGAGATGGGTCGGATTGGCACCGCCACGACGGGGTATGAAGACCTGAAGAATGTCGCCGTGGCCCGGCTGTTCCTCGACAACGTCCCGCACGTGAAGACCCACTGGCCGATGGTCACGCCGTTTCTCTCCCAGATCGCGCTCGGCTTCGGGTGCGACGACGTCGAGGGCACGGTGGTCTACGAGCGGGTCTACCACGAGGCGGGCGCGCACACCCAGATGCACATGCCCTACCTGGAGCTCGTGCGACTCATCCGTGGGGCGGGGAAACGGCCCGTCGAGCGCGACAGCCTGTACCGCGCGGTGCGCGAGGAGTTCGACGACCCGCCGCCCGAGCCGACCTTCCGCCGGGGCGCCGGGCTGCCGGTGGTGCACGCCGCATGAGGCTCGGCCGCATTCCCTGGATCAACTGCCATCCGGTGTACGGCGCGATCGATCGCGGGCTGGTGTCGATCGCCGCGGAGCTCGTCACCGGCACCGCCTCGGAGCTCAACGATCTGCTCGCCGCCGGCGAGCTGCAGGTGAGCGTCGTCTCCGCCGTGGAGTACGCGCGGAACGCCGCGGCGTACCATCTGCTGCCGGACCTGGCGATCACCTGCGACGGGCCGGTGCACAGCGTCGCGCTGTTCTCGCGGCGGCCGGTGGCGCAGCTCGACGGCTGCACGGTGCTGCGTACCGCGTCGTCGCGCACGTCGGTGCTGCTGCTCGACCTGCTCGCCCGCCACCGGTGGCAGGTGCGCCCGCGCTACGCGACCGCCCGCGCCGAGGCGGCCGACCTCGCCGCGCTCGCCGGACTGCCGCACGAGGCGGTGCTCGTGATCGGCGACGCGGCGCTGCTCCTCGCCGCGGAGCGGATCTATCCGGTGCGCGTGGACCTCGGTGCCGAGTGGAAGGCGTGGACGGGGCTCCCGTTCGTGTTCGCCGTGTGGGCGGCGCGGCGCGACGCCCGGTCCGACGCCGTGCGGGAGATCCATGGCCGCCTGCTCGAATCGCGCCGATGGGGGCTCGCGCACCTCGACGAGCTCGCGGCCGACGCGGCGCGGAGCACCGGGGTGCCCGCGGACGTGTGCCGGGCCTATCTGGGCGACCTGGACTACGCGCTCTCGTATCGTCACCTGGCGGGGCTCACCGACTTCTTTCGTCGGCTGGCGCAGGAGGGTCTGGTGCCGGACGGGTCGCTCTCGTTCATTTCGGCGGCATGAGGGGGCGCGCTGAGCGCGAGGCGACCAGAAATGACATCACAACGATCGGATAAGCCCGTGACAGGTAACAGTGTAATCGATCGCACATCGAGTGAATTCAGAAGCTACCTCGAGCTCTACCAGCGCGCCCCCCTCCTCGAGCTCGCCCAGCTCGCCGACGCCGAGCGCTGGCGCCGGCACCCGGACCCGGTCGTCACCTACATCATCGACCGGAACATCAACTACACCAATGTCTGCGTCGCCGATTGCGAGTTCTGCGCGTTCTATCGCCGGCCGCGGGACGGCCAGGGCTACGTGCTCAGCTTCGAGGAGATCGGCGCCAAGATCGACGAATGCAAGGCGATCGGCGGCGTCCAGATCCTGCTGCAGGGCGGCCACAATCCATATATCCCGTTCGAGTGGTATCTCGACCTCATGCGCTACATCAAGCGCAACCACCCCATTCACATCCATGGCTTCTCTCCCTCGGAGGTCGTGTTCTTCAGCGAACGCTTCCGGCTCTCCGTTCCCGACGTGGTGCGCGAGCTCCGGGAGGCGGGCCTCGACAGCATCCCGGGTGGCGGCGGCGAGATCTTGGTGGACCGGATCCGCGAGCGCGTGGCGAAGAAAAAGGCCCAGACGGAGGAGTGGCTCGGGGTCCAGGAGGAAGCGCACCGGCAGGGCATGAAGACATCGGTCACCATGATGTACGGACTCGGGGAGGCGGACGAGGACCGCGTCGAGCATCTCCTCCGTGTGCGCGAGGTGCAGCAGCGCACGGGCGGGTTCACCGCCTTCATCTGCTGGCCGCTCCAGCCCGAGGGAACGCCGGGGATGTCGCATTACCGGAAGACGGACGCCGTCACCTACCTGCGCACGCTCGCGCTGAGCCGGGTGGTGCTGGACAATGTGCCCAATCTGCAGTCCTCATGGGTGACGATGGGGCACAAGGTCGGGCAGATCGCGCTCCGCTTCGGCGCCAACGACTACGGCAGCCTGATGATGGAGGAAAACGTCGTCTCCGCCGCGGGCACCACCTATCGCACCACCCTGGGCGAGATCGACCGCATCATCCGCGATGCCGGGTTCACCCCAATGCGACGCCGGCAGGACTACAGCGTGATCGGGGAGCCCGTCGCCGCGTGACGCGCGTGGGGATCGGGTATGACTCGCACCGGTTCCTCGCGGGCCGCCCGCTCGTCCTGGGCGGGGTTGCCGTGCCGCACACCCACGGCCTTGCCGGGCATTCCGACGCGGACGCCATCGCCCACGCGCTCACCGACGCCATCCTCGGCGCCGCCGGCGCCGGCAATATCGGCCAGTTGTTCCCCGACACCGACCCGCGGTGGAAGGACGCCGACTCGATGGAAATGCTCGTGACGGCCCACGAGCTCGTCCGCGACCGCGGGCTCACGCTTGCCCAGGCCGACTGCGCGGTCATCACCGAAGCCCCCCGCCTCGCGCCCCACCTGCTCGCGATGGGCGCCGCGCTCGCTGCCCGCCTCGGCGTCGAGAGCGGCGCCATCAGCGTGAAAGCCAAGACCAACGAGGGCATGGGCTTCATCGGCCGGGGCGAGGGGCTCGCGGTCATCGCCGTCGCCGTGCTGGAGGCCCGCTGATCGAGACCCTGCTCGATTGGCTGTCGCAACTCCCGCCGGTCGCCGTGTACGCGGTGCTCGCCCTGCTCGCGGCGGTGGAGAACGTCGTGCCGCCCGTCCCCTCGGATGCCGCCGTCGCCCTGGGGGCCTTCCTCTCCCACCGGGGCGTGACCACGCCGCCCCTGGTCTTCCTGGTCACCTGGGTGGCCAACCTGCTGGGCGCGGCCGGCGTCTACCTGGCGGCCCGGCGCTATGGCCGGCGGCTCTTCGCCTCGCCCACGGGACGTCGGCTGCTGGCGCCGCGCTCGCTCGCGATCATCGAGCGCGAGTATCTCCGCTTCGGCACCGTCGGCATCTTTCTCAGCCGCTTCCTGCCGGGCATCCGCGCCGTCGTGCCGCCGTTCGCGGGCCTCATCGGGTTGAGCGCCGGCCGGACGTTCGTCCCGATCGGGATCGCGTCGGCGCTCTGGTACGGCGGCATCACTATCCTGGGCGCGCTCGTCGGCTCCGAGTGGGGCCGGATCACCGCGCTGCTCCTCGGCATCAATCGGACGCTCGCGGTCGCGGCACTCGTCTTGGCCGCGGCCGGCGCGATCTGGTACGCCGTGCGGGCCCGCGGCCGCCGCCGCGAGCGAGTGTGGCACGCCACGGAGGACGCGCTCGAGCCCGCGGCACCGTCGTTCCTCGCGGGCACCGAGGTGGCCGAGGGCTCCGCGCGCCAGGCGGCCGCGCTGGTCGTGCTGGAGCTAGCCTATGCCGATCCGGCGCTCACGCCGGAGGAGCGCGCCCTCATCGCCGAGCACCTGCAGGAGCGCTGGGGCTTCGCGCGCTCGGCACCCGCGCCGGCGCCGCCGCCCGAGGAGGAGCGCCGCACGTTGTTCGCCCGGTACGCGCGGCGCCTTCGCCGCCGAGCCGGTCGGGCGGAGCGTCTCGCGCTGGTGGAGCGCATGTGGACCGTCGCTTTCGCCGACGGCAAGATCGACGCGCACGAGGCGCGGCTCATGCACCTGGCCGCGGAGCTGCTGGGCATCCGACCGACGGAGCTGGCCGCGCTCCGCCACCGGCTCCAGGCCCGGCGCGACGGATGACCGTCGCCGAGCTGCGCGAGCGCGCCGCGCGTGACTTCTGGCTGGAGGGCTTCCGCGACTTCCTTGCCCTCGAGTCCGGCCACAGCGAGAACACGGTCGAGGCATATCTGCGGGACCTGCAGCGGCTGGCCGAGTTCGCGGCGTCCAGGGGCGTGCGCGATCCCGCCGGGGTGACCCGGGTGCTGCTGCGCGACTTCGTGTATCTGCTCAAGGACCTCGGCCTGAGCGCTGCCACCATCCGCCGCGAAGTCTCCGCCGTCCGGACGTACTACGGCTTCCTCGTCGCCGAGGGCCGTGTGGCCGCCGACCCGAGCGACCGGCTCGAATCGCCCCGCCGTGGCCGTGT
>JAICLE010000050.1 GCA_025927545.1 Gemmatimonadales bacterium | reverse complement strand
CTGGACCATGCAGCTCGCCGCTCCGGCGCTGGCGGCGGCGTACGCGCTCGGCCGGGTCGGCTGCTTTCTGGTGAACGACGACTACGGCCGGCCGAGTACGCTTCCCTGGGCCGTGAGATTCCCGGAGGGACTGCCCCCGTCCACCGCCGGCAACATGCAGCACCTGTTCGGCATTCCGGTGCCGGCCGGGATCGATCCCGCCGTGGTGCTGTCGGTGCATCCGACGCAGCTCTACGAGACCGGCCTCATGCTCGGCGCGTTCGTCATCCTCTGGGCGTGGCGCCGGCGCGCGCGGCCGATCGGGTGGCTGTTCGGGCTGTATCTGGTGCTGGCGGGCGTCGAGCGCTTCCTGATCGAGATCCTCCGCGCCAAGGACGATCGGTTCCTGGGGCCGTTTACTCTGGCGCAGCTCACGTCGGTCATCCTCGTGGCCATCGGCGTGGCACTGCTCAACGTCTGGCGCGCCGGGCCGAGCCCCGAACCGGGCGACTACCTGACGACTGGCAAGAAAGTACCGGCGTCAAAGACCTCGACAGCTTCGTAGATCAAAGCGGGACAAGGGCTTCCGCGTGGTCGCGGAAAACCGTCCAAGCGTTCGACAGAGGATGCGGCCGGAGAGAGCCGCGGGACCTCGATGTAAGTCGTTGTAGGAACACGACTACCAGAACTGCCAAGTTTGGCATCCGACTTGCCCATACTTTGGCCGGGAAGTCGAAGCGACTTCATCGGAAAAGTGGTAGGTCGAAGAAGGGTGGAGCGGACACTTCGGTCCGTCTCCGTAAACTCAGGGGGCGATCTACCACCTCTCGACGCGAACGGCCCGCCAGCATTGGCGGGCCGTTCGCACGTCCGGCACCGGACCGCGGGGCGCTCAGCCCGCGAGCAGGTTCCGGTCGGCGACGAGAATGCCGTCGCTGTCCGCGTAGAGCTGGTCGCCGGGCCGGAACGTCACGCCCGCGAACGTCACCGGAACACCCCGTTCCCCCGCGCCCGCTTTGGCGCTCCGGCGAGGGATGGTGTTGAGCGCCTTGACGCCGATCAGGGTGGCCGCGATCTCCGCCGCGTCCCGGATGCAGCCGTGCACCACCAGGCCGCTCCAGCCGTTCCGGTGCGCCAGCGCGGCCAGGTTTCCGCCCACGAGCGCCGCTACCAGCGAGCCGCCCCCGTCGATTACGAGCACCCGCCCGCGCCCGGGTGTTTCCAGCGCCTGGCGGACGAGCGCGTTGTCGTCCGGCGCGCGCACCGTTTCGATCTGTCCGGCGAAGCGCGCCGCTCCACCCCAGTCGCGGAAGATCGGCTCGGCCACCCGGACTTCGTCGCCGAATTCGTCCGAGAGATCGGCCGTGGCGAAGCTCATCGCGTGGTGGCGGGACGGGAGGCGAGGAGGTGACGGCGCATCCGCTCCACTTCGGCGCGCATCTCGGCCAGGTCGGCCTCCATCCGTTCGAGCGAGCGCAGCAGCTCGACCATGGACGAATGGGCCAGGGCGAGCGGCGCCGCGTCCGACGGCATCGTGTCTGGCGGAGCGGACGCCTGGCTGGAGACGGACCCACCGGCGGCGAGGGCGGCGCGGCGGCGGGCCCGACGCGGCTCGAGGACGAAGTTCCAGACCAGCGCCACGATCGCGAGCAGCACCAGCAACCCCTGCGCGGCGAGCGACTCGACGGTGGGATAGATGCCAAGCGGCGGGATTCGGGGGGCCCACGGAACGATCGTGGTGCTGATCAGACCGCCCTCCTGCAGTTCCGCGATGCCCTTCCCCGCGAAGACGAACGCCATGTAGTACAGGAACGCGCTGGTGAAGGCGAAGAACGGCTTGAGCGGGAGCCGCACACCGAATCGGTTGATGCCGATGTAGACCGCCACCAGCACCACCGAGCCCGCCAGGATGCCGGCGAGCACGGGCATGGCCCCGCCGGTGGACCCCGCCACGAACAGCGCCTTGTAGAACAACACCGTCTCGAACCCTTCGCGGTAGACCGCGAGGAACGCCGCCGAGGCCAGCGCGAGCGCCGACCCGCTGTCCAGCGCGTCCCGCACCTTGCCCCGCACGAACTGGTTCCACTTCACCACTTCCATTTTCGAGAGCAGCCAGTAGCTGACGTAGAACAGCACCACGGTCGCCAGCACCATCGTGCCGCCCTCGAGCGCCTCGCGGTGGGCGGGGCTCAGGACAAAAATCGTCTCGAGCGCCACGGCGGTCAGCAGGCTCGCGCCGATGGCCGCCCCCACGCCGATGTGGATGTCGCGCTTCCGCTCGCCGGCACCCATCTTCGACAGGAACGTCATCAGCGCGCCGACGATGAGAATCGCCTCGAGCCCCTCGCGCAGCAGGATGATGAACGACTGCACGAACAGGTTGAACGGCGAGAGCTGATCGCCCAGCGTCCGCTCGGCGTTCTCGAGCCCGGCCTCGAGCTGCCGGCGGATGGCGCCCAGCTCCGCCGGGGTGGCGCCGCCGGCCGCGCGGGTGCGGAGCGAGGCGAACGAGGTCTCGAGATCCGACGCGAGCCCCGGGTTCTTGGCCCGGACCCCGCGCTCCACCTGCTCGAACGTCATGTACGCGTCGAACGCCCGTGCGCGCCCCACCCGCCCGCCCACCCCGGCCCGCCCCCACGCCGGGTCCCGCAGGCGCCCCCCCCCGGCGCGCCCACGCGGGCCAGCACGAAGGCCGAGTCGAGCTGGCGCCGCACCTCGGCGAAGACCTCGGCGCTCGCGGCGCCCGCTTCGGCGTGGAAGGTCCGGACGGCGGCCACGCGCCCGAGCGCTCCCGGTGCGCTCGGGTCCGAAACGCCGACGGCGTGGAGCACCGCGTCGTCCGTCATCGTGCCGGTCGTGGCGAAGCTCCGGAGCGAGGACGGCACCTCGCCCCGCGGCGCCGGCAGACGGAGAACGCTCGCGTACAGGGCGACGGCCCAGCGGTCCTCGGCGGGCAGCCGGCCCTCGAAGGCGGGCATGGCCGTGCCGGCGGTGCCGATGCTGATGCGGCGGAAGTAGTCGAGCGGGGAGACGCCGCCGAGGGCGGCGCCGTCGGCCAGGGTGGCGGGTGGCGGGTCGAGTCCGGCGGCCTCGGGACCGTCGCCCCGGCCCACCGCGCCGTGGCAGCCCGCGCAGTTGGCCTGGTACACCTCGGCGCCGCGGGCCAGCGACGGTGTCTGGGCGGGGAGCTCGTCGAGGGTGATCCCCAGCCGCTCGGCGAGTCCGCCGCTCAGCGACCGGACACGCGCATCGAGCGAATCGGGCGGCGCGGTGTTCGCCACCATGCGGAGCATCGCGTCGATGTCGCTCCCGGCCGGCCGCCCCACATCGTGAGGGAGCAGAGCGATGGAGCGCCGGGCTTCCTGCAGGAACAGCGCGGCCTCCTCGACCTCACCCTTCGCCACCACCCGGCCGTCCACGACCCCGATCCGGTACTCCTGCGCGGCGAGTTCAGCCGTCGCCGCGATCCGGCGCGCCACGGGTGCGACGCGATCGGGTGGGGCGGGCGCCGGCTGTTGTGTCGCCAAGGCGGTTGCTGCGAGGAGGAGCGGCAGGACCCCAGCACTGAGAATCATTCTCACCCGGTTTGAGATAACTTGGGGATTAAAGTAGAGCGGGCGAGTCGCAATTTCCAGAGGGATCTGCTCAGCGGGGACCTTCCACCGTCCCGACGACCGCCACCGCGCCCGCCGCCGTGGCCGAGTGGGTGAGAGAGACCTGTACCATCAGTGCGCCATGCTCCCGGGCCAGATCGGCCGCGAGCCCGTGCAGCCGGATGGCGGGGCGGCCATCGGCATCGCGGGTGACCTCGATCTCGCGCCAGCCGACGGCGCGGGCGCCCGGGAGCGATTGGAGCGCCTTGTAGACCGCTTCCTTCGCGGCGATCCGCGCGGCGGCGTGGCCCGTCGGGTCCGGGCGGGTGCCGAGATAGGCGCGCTCGTCGTCAGTGAAGAATCGCTGCATCGCGTGCTCGCCCTTGTTGGCCAGCAGGCGCGCCACACGTTCCAGGTCCACCAGGTCGACGCCGACCCCGATCACGTTCACAACCGTGTCCACCAGAAGGCGGCGAGTCCCTCGAGCGCCGGCGGCGTGGGCAGATAGCCGCCGAGGATGAGGCCGAGCCAGGCGGCGGCCCCGGCCACCAGCGCGGTCACGAGCCAGAGCGGCCAGACGGGCCGGCGCCAGGCGCGGACCCGTGCCACTTCCGCGCCCCACCGCTCCTCCTCGCGACGCGCCGCGTCCTCGAGCGCGAGCCAGGCGGACTCGAGCCGCCGCGCCACGGCACCGAGCGCCGTGCGCCACGCCTGCGCGCCTTCCGCTTCGCGGCCGCGCGCGCTGCCGGTGGCGTGCACCGTCCGCTCGAGCACATCGAGCGCGGCGACGAACGGCGCGCCGCCGCTCCCGAGCCGCGCGCCGATGGCCCGCGTGTCGTCGTCGGTCAGGCGGAGCGGCCGCAGCCGCCGCGCCGGGAAGCGGGACTCCTCGGCCGCCGACTCGAGCGCGCGGTTGGCGGCCACGGCGATCCGCTCGGCGGCCGCGGCAACCGTCTTCTCCCACAGCCCGAGCCACGCCACCCGGCCAAGCGAGGCGATGGCGCCGGCGTGATCGCCGGTGGCGGCGAACGAGCGGGCGGCACCGGCCAGATCGAAGAGGCGGCTCACCAGCTCGACCCGCAGGTCGCCGAGCGGGACGCCGAGTGCGCCGGGTGCGGCCGGCGGCGGGTCGACCAGCCGGCCGAGCGAGGGACCGAGCTCGGGGACGACCCAGAGTTGCTCGGACCGACTGGTCGGGCTCACGAGTCGCTGAGGAGAGCGGGTTGGCCGGTGCGGGCCTCGACGCGTCGTACGAAGTCGGCCAGGGAGTCGGCGGTGAAGGCGGCGCGGTCGAGTCCGGTCCGCTCGATGGCTCGCTCGATGGCGGCGGGGCTGCCCTCGACCTCCACCAGCGGGTCCATGCGGGGGTAGTGCTCCAGTCGGACGATGGCCCCATCGAGCGCGTAGATCTCGACCCGACGGTCGATGGCGTGCACCGGCGCGTACCCCAGCGCGGTGAGCAGGGCGTGCGGCGCGGACTTCGCGCCGGTCCCGCGCTCGATCGTGAGCTCGAGCTCCTGGCGCTGCTTGTAGCCTTCGGGCGAGCGCCCGACCGGGCCCTTCCAGCCGAGCACTGATTGCACCGGGCCGTCCTCGTGGTGATAGCTCCGCACGCGCAGCACCTCGTCCCGGCCAGCCAGCTCGCCGGCCTTGTCGTAGCGGCGGTCGCTCATGCGCCCGCGGAACCGCTCCTCCGCTCCCGCCGCGCGAAGGCGCTCGCGCAGGGCCGCGGGATCGGGGATGACGGCCTTGAGCTCGAGCTCGTCAGGCACTGGGAGTCCCGAGCAGGTCACTGGCACATCGCCACCGTTCGGATCGCCGGGCGGGCGTCATTTACGATTCACCACAGAGGCACAGAGGGCACAGAGGGGGCTTGCGATTCGGATGTCGTGGTGGGCGGAGCCATCACCAAGTTGTTGGTGGTGTGCGGGTCCCTCTGTGCCTCTGTGGTGAACAACGGCAACGATCCACTCCGGATCCCGATGACCCTAGCCCAGAATCGCATCGACCACGACGCCCGTCTCCCGCAGGTCCCGGAACACCGCGTGCGGCCCGCACGCCGCGAGCGCGTCGACCGAGTACGCCCCGGTCGCCACCGCCACGGCGCGTGCGTCGATTCCCGATCCGCAGGCGATGTCGGCCGGCGTGTCGCCGATGATGACGATCTCGGCGCCGTGCGGCACGTGGCCGAACAAGGGCGCCGCGCGGCGGGCCGCGATCGCGGGCAGGTCGGGCCGGTGCCCCGAGTCCGACCCGTACGCGCCCACCCGGAACCGCTCCGGCGCGATCCCGCCGGAGCGGAGCTTGAGCGCCGCCCCTTCGGCCAGGTTGCCGGTGAGCAGCCCGAGCACTACGCCCGGCTCCCGCTCCAGCCGGTCGAGCAGCGCGGGCACGCCAGGCATGAGCGTCGTGCGCGTCGTGGGCAGCTCCAGCTCGCGCGCGAGCATCCCGACGTAGCGCTGGCACAGCGCGCGCACGCGTCCCGCTTCGCGCGGCTCCGGATCGCCGGCCACCTCGAGCAGCTCGGCCACGATCTGCGGGTCGGTCTTTCCGTCGAACCGGACCTGGTCGAAGCCGCTGGTGTCGCGCACCTCGCCGGCCAGCGCGGCCACGATGGCCCGGCGCCCGGCGCCGGCGGTGAGCAGAATGGTCCCATCGATGTCGAACAGGACGAGCTTCCGTATCACCGCGCCTCCAGCCGCCGGACGGCCACCAGGCGCTCGCGGAGCGGGGCGGCGCGGCTGCCCGAATCCCACGGCTCGCGCACCATGCCGCCGCACGATACGGTCGAGTGCACCAGGGTGTCGCCCTCGCCCGCCAGGGCGACGTGCGTGATCCGCGGCCCGGATGCGTCGCGGAAGAACAGCAGGTCGCCGGGTTGGATCGCGTCGAGCGGGACCGACGCCCCGCAGGCGGACTGCTGCGGCGAGTCGCGCGGGAGCGCCACTCCGCGAGCCAGGAAGGTGGTCTGCACCATCCCGGAGCAGTCCGCCCCGAGCGGTGTGACCCCGCCCCACTGATAATGCGTCCCTGCGAACTGCTCCCACGCCCACTGTTCGGGCGCCCGGGCGCGGGCGGTCATCACCGCGTCCGCCGCCGGCCTGACCGCACCCTCCACCACGCGCCCCGAGCGGCCGTCGGGCAGCCGAACCAGGTCGCCCGCGAGCGCCACCCGGGCACGAAGCGGGAGCCGCGCGCGGCCACCGTCCACCTGGAGGAAGGCGCCCTCGCTCCAGCCCTCGGCGTCGCGCCGCCAGGCGGCGGCGGCCTCGCCCTCCACCTCCACGCAGTAGCCCGTGTGGACCCACCCCTCGTACTGGTCCAGCGTGGTGCGGATCCGGCGCCACTCGGCGGAGACGTCGAGCACGGCAGCCGTCTCGCCCAGGACCATCTGGCTCACCTGATCGGCGCGGAGCGTCGGGCCGCCGAGCACGGGGACGACGGCCGAGCGGGCGATGATCGCGCCGGTCACGAGGTGGCGGCGTCCTTCGCGGCGCACTCCCGGCAGAGCGTTACCCCACGGAAGGTGCAGATGAGGCAGATGAAGGTGCCGCACTTGGCGCAGGGATAGCCCTCGGACGCGCGCTCCTCGCGTCCGCAGGCGCGGCAGCCCATGGCATCGTGCTCGTGGATCTCGGCCATGACGACCTCAGGTCGTGAGGTTGTAGCGCTTGATCTTGTTGATCAGCGTCGCTCGCGAGATGCCGAGCTCGATGGCGGCGCGGGTGCGGTTGCCGGTGTGGTGCTTGAGGGTGCGCTCGATGTGCTGGCGCTCGAGGTCCTCGAGACTGAGCGGGGTGTGCCGCCGGTCGCCGATGCCGGGCCGCGCGCGGAATTCGCCCGGAAGGTGCTCCACGCTGACCGCGGGCGCGCCGCGCCCGAGGATGAGCGCCCGCTCGAGGACGTTGCGCATCTCGCGCACGTTGCCGGGCCAGCCGTACGCCAGCAGCCGGTCGAGCACCTCGCTCGAGAGCGTCGGCGGACCGTCGGGGAGCTCGACCCTGAGGTCGGTGAGGAGCCGGGTGATGAGGGCCAGCCGGTCCTCGCGCGAGCGGTCGCGCACCGCGGGGAGCTGCAGCGGCATGACGCTCAGCCGGTAGTAGAGATCCTCGCGGAAACGCAGCTCCTCCACCTCGCTCTGGAGGTCCTTGTTGGTGGCCGCCACCAGCCGGACGTCCACCGTGATCTCGCGGGTGCCGCCGAGGCGCCGGAAGGTCTTCGTCTCGAGCACCTTGAGCAGCTTGGGCTGGAGCTCGGGCGCCAGGTCGCCGATCTCGTCGAGAAAGATCGTACCACGGTCGGCGATCTCGAACAGCCCCTGCTTCCGGTCCTTGGCGTCGGTGAACGCCCCCTTCTCGTGACCGAACAGCTCGGAATCGAGAAACGTGGCGTTGAGGCCGGCGCAGTTGACCTCCACGAACGGCGCGCGCCCTCGCGGGCTCAGGTCGTGAATCATGCGCGCCACCCAACCCTTGCCCGTGCCGCTCTCCCCCGTCAGGAGCACCGTAGTGCGCTCGCTCTGGGCCAGGAGCGCCACCTGGTGGGCGAACTCCTGCATCCCGGACGAGTTGCCCAGCGAGTCCAGCCCGTGTCCGGGGGCGCTCTGCACCAGCAGCGCCTCGTTGACCCGCCGGAGCCGCGCCTTGTCCGCCACTCGCGCGGTCGCGGCGGCGAGGTGCTCCATGTCCACCGGCTTGGTGAGGAAGTTCTCGGCGCCGAGCTGCATGGCCCGGACGGCGGTGGCGACGTCGCTCTCGCCGGTGAGCAGGATGACGGCGGCGTCCCGTTCCCGAAGCTGCTCGAGCACTTCCATCCCGCCGATCCCCGGCAGGCGGAGGTCGAGGATGACCACCTCCGGGCGCAGCCGGTCGAACGTCGCGAGTCCCGCTTCGCCGCTCAGCTCCCGGGTGACCTCGTAGCCCAGCCGCTCGAAGTAGTTCCCGATGCTGCGCAAAACGTCGACATCGTCATCGATGAGGAGGACGGAACCGGCCATGGGGGTGCCTGTGCGAGAGACGCCCAAAAACTAGTCAGTGCCGGCCTCGCTGCCAAACCTGCCTTTTCCGCCGGGCACCAGGATGCGGATCGCCCTGGGCACCACCGTCACCGTGAACGGCGTCTCGCCGCCCGCCTCGCCGTCGAGCTGCACGGGCTGGACGGGATCGGTCTCCACCCGGATCTCGCGGCCGCGGGCGTAGCGCACGTAGCCGTCCACGCCCTCGATCTGGGGAGCGCTCCGGAGAATGTCCCACACGGCCCGCACGCTCTGGCCGAAGTTGTTGGCCCGTACGACCACGACGTCGAGCAGGCCATCGTCGGGCCGGATCCCCGCGCCGAGGCGAACGAAGGGCGGGATGACCTCGCCGCAATTGGCGACGAGAACCATGGTGGCCCAGGCCGAGTGCGTCACGCCGTCGATGGTGATGACGTGCTCGGTGCTCCGGAGCTCCGACATGAGCCGGAGCGTGGTGGCGACGTAGGCCGCCATTCCCCACCGCCGCTTGTGATGGCTCAGCGTGCCCGCCATGACCCGCGCGTCATAGCCCGCGCCGCACGCGACGGCGAAGAAGTGCGGCCCGTCGGCGCGCTCCATCCGGCCCAGGTCGAACAGCCGGGGCGTGGCGGTGACGAGCGCCCGCGCGGCGCGGACCGGCGCGGAGGGGATGCGGAGATTGCCGGCCAGCAGGTTGCCGGTGCCGCCGGGGATGACACCAAGGCTGACGTCGGTGCCGACGAGCGCCGCGGCCGCCTGCATGGTGGTGCCGTCGCCGCCGAAGACCGCGACCACGTCCACGCCCTGCGACACGCCGAAGGCCGCCAGGCGGCGGGCGTCGCCGGGGCCGCCGGTCGCGATCAGCTCCGTCTCCCAGCCCGCGGCGTCGAGCGTCCGGACGATCGCATCCACCGATCGGGAGCGGGTCCGGGCCGCGGCGGGGTTGGTGATGAGCAGCACGCGCGGCACTAGAACTCCCGCTCCCACAGGATGTCGAAGCCGATCTGATAGGGATTGGTGGCGGTGAGCCGGCTTCCCACCCCGAAGTTGCCGCAGGACTGGATGGTCGGCTCGACCGCGGACTGCAGCTTCCACTCCCGGCTGAACCGGAACTCGAGGCTCGCGCCGAGGTTCCGGTAGCTGAGCTGGCTGAAGTCCGGGCAGAATCCGGCGTTGAACGTCAGGAACGTCTTGGTTCCGATCTGCCATCCCGCGGCGAGCTGCGTGAGCGACCCGCCGCCGGCCGGGCTGGCCGCGACGCCGGGGCGGATCTCGATCAGGTCGATCGGCACCCCGAGATCCTGGATGAGGGTCCGCTCCAGCTCACTCGAGAGCGCGCTCGACAGGTACGAGAGCCCGGCCTGGACCGCGCCCCCCTGCCCCAGGAGCTGCGCCTCGTTGGCGGGGTAGCCGGTGATGAGATACGACGCGAGGTCGGTCTCCGAGATCGGCGGCCGGAAGGTGCTCGTGAGCGTGAGCTTGGGCGCGTAGAGGGTGCCCGAGATGTTGGCGATGACGGGGATCTCGTCGCCGCGGATGCTCCGCACTACGTGCTGCGCCTGGATGTCGAGCGCCGCGTTGAGGTCACCCGTGTAGGTCACCACGCCGCGGGTGACGGTGAAGTCGCGCGCCACCGGCCCGACCTTGAGCGTGTAGGTGCCTCGCGGCGCGTTGAGGTCGCCGATCGGGTTGTACGTCGCGCCCGTCTTGCTCACCCGCACCCGGCCCTCGAGCTGGATGTTCGCCTCGGCCGAGCGGAGCCAGACGTCGGAGCCCATCTCCATGCGCAGGTCATCGATCCGGAGCGAGTCGAGGTAGCGGTTCTGGAACTTGGCGCCGAGGTTCTCCCGCCGGATGAGCGTCGTGTCCACCAGGTCGGCAATGGACGGGTCCTCGAGATCGATGATCCGCTTGTTGACCAGGTCCGCGAAATAGAGCACGCCGCTGTTGGCCAGCAGGCTCCCGGACAGGGTCGAGCCGAAGACCGGGCCCTTGAGCGTCAGATTGCCGGTGGCCACCAGCGTGAGGAAGCTGCGCACGTCGATGGCGCGGAACTGGTCGGCGCGGAACGCCAGGTCGAGCACCGGTTTCGACAGATCCTCGAGCCGGACGTTGCCGCCGACGGTGAGCCGGCCGCCGCCGCTGCTGACCACCACGTCGCGGAGCCGCACGGAGTCGCCCTCGAGCGTGGCGCCGCCGCGCACGGTGCCGTAGTGGACGCCGAGTCCGGGTAGCGTCATCGTGCCGCCCCGGATGTCCACTGCACCGGCGAGGCGCGGGGCGGCCCAGCTCCCCTCGACCTGGACGTCGGCCTTGAGGGTGCCGCCCACGCCGGTCACGGCGGGCGTGATCGCCTCGAGCAGCCCGAGTGAGATGCTGTCGGTGTGGGCCCGGACGGAGAGCGGCCCCTCGATCCGGCGCTTCTCCACCCCGGTGAAGCCGAGATCGATCGGCAGGTGGGCCTCGACCTGGAGCAGGTTCTCGCCGGTGCGCCAGACGTCGAGGTTCGCGTCGAGCCGGCGCCCCTGGTAGTTGAGCGCGCCCTGGACGAACGGGGCCTGGAAATCGCCGAACCGGCCGTCGGCCAGCCGGGTGTGCCCGCGCAGCGTGGGCTCCGCCGTGGTGCCGCCGACATGGAGATCGAGCTCGACCTCGCCCGCCACGCCCAGGGTGTCGCGCTGGAGCAGGCTGTAGAAGTCGTGCAGATCGAAGCCGAGCACCCGGAGCGTCGGGTCGCCCGGCGCCTTGCCCGGGAAGCGGCCGGCGGCCTGGAGCAGGCTCGAGCCGTCGGTGGCCTGGAGCGAGAGCGGACTGAGCGAGAGCGTCGAGTCGGAGAGCGCCAGCACTGCCGGCTCCAGCAGCCGGTACCGCCGTACCGCGAGCTGCGCGAGCAGCGAGTCCACCGCGAGCATCGGCGTCCGGTCGCTGGTGTACCACTCGCCGGCCGCGTCGAACCGGGCGGCGCCGCCCACATTCGTGCCGCCCGCCCACGCGAGCGAGTCGGCGTAGCCGTCCACCGAGCCGGTGCTCCGGTGGAGGACGTACTGCCGCACGCGGATGGAGTCCGCCCCCGCGCTCGCGCTGAGCCGCGGCCGCCGGCCGCCGAGCCAGCGCAGGGTCCCGGTGATCTCGGGCGAGCGGATCTGCTGCCACTCGAACCCGTTCACGGTGAGCCCCGCGTCGGCCTGGAGCGAGTCGAGGCTGCCGGCCAGCGTCACCTGCCCGGCCGCGCGGCCGCCCAGCGGCCGCGCGTCGGCGCTGGTGTCGCGCTTCTGCCCCGTGGCGGCAAAGAGGAGCGAGTCGAAGCCGATCAGGCTGTCGGCGGCGAGCTCGAAGCGCATCGAGCCCTCATGCGGCGCGTGCCATCCCAGCGTGCCGGCACCAGCCGCGCGGGCGCCCTGCCACTCGGCATACGCCGTGTCCACCCGGATCACGCTGTCGTGCACTCCGCCGCGGGCAAAGACGCTGTCCAGCGTCCACTCGCGTACCCGGCTCCGGCCCAGGGACAGCTCGAGCTCGCCCTCGGGAGCGCGGAGCGTGTCGATGCTCCCGGTGGCGACGAGCTCCCCCGCCAGCGCGGTGGACAGCTTCCCGCCGCTGAGGGTCGCGAGATCGAGCCGGGAGAAGCGGAGCCGCAGACTATCCGCGCCCCACCGGGGCGGCAGCAGGGTGACGAAGCCCTGGGCGCGTACGTCGCCCAGATCGCCCGTGAGGTCCGCGTCCACCTGCAGGTGAGCGAGCTTCCCCTCGCTCCGGAAGCGGCCGCGCAGCTCGCCCTTCGTTCTGAGCGAGGGGAAGGCGCGCCGGATTCCCTCGAACGAGAGCGGATCGAGCACCACGTCGGTGGCGAGGGAGAGCGAGTCGTACCGGGTGTCGAGGTGCACCATCCCCTCGGCCACGCTGGCGGGGCGGCCGTCGTCCTGCTGCCGCAGGGTGCCGCGGAACGTCACGTTCTTGAGCGGTCCGTCAAGCGTGCCGACCGCGCCCAGGCGCCCCTGCAGGATCACTGCCGGCGCGAGGAGCCGGACGGTACGCAGATCGATGTTCGAGCGCTCCACCTCGAAGCCGTCGAACACGAGGCCGCTGTCGCGGGTGCTGCCGACGATCCCGTCGCCCGTGATGGTGGTGACCGGGTGCCCCGGCACCCGCGCGTCGGCGAACGCCCAGTCGAGCGCCACGTCCATGGCGTCGAGGTAGCCGCCGCCGGTCACGCTGCCGGTGAGCGTGCCGTAGAACGGCAGCGAATCCACGTAGGCCCGCGCCGCGTCGAGATCGAGGTTCCGGAGCGTCACGCGCATGTCGCGGAACCCGAGCCCGCGTTTCCGGTCGGTGAGCGCCACCAGGTTGCCGTCGATGCGCTGGTCGCGATGCTGGAGGTGGAGGTCGCGGATGTCGTACGCCGTGCGCGCCCCGGTCTCGGACCTGGCGGTGACGACCGCGCTCCCGATCATTGAGGGAAAATCGGGTGAGACCCAGCGCAGGTCGTCGAGATTGAGCCGGGGCGCGGTGAGCTGCAGGTCGAACAGCGTCGTATCGTGCGGCCAGGTCACGGCACCGCCGCCCGAGAACCGGGAGTCCGGCAGCGCGCCGCGCGACAGGCCGAAGATGAGGCTGTCGCCGTGCAGCCGCACCCGGCCCACCGCGTCGCGGAGCGTCACGGCGGGGTCGCTCACCCGGGTGGCCAGCGAGTCGATGTCGAGGGTGAACGGCTTCCGGTCGGGCGTCGCGATCAGCATGCGGGCAAAGCGGGCCGTGAGATCGCTGAACAGCACCACCCGCCGGAGCCCGTCGGGCGACTCCTCGATCACGCGGCCCGGCTTGGCCCGCTCGGCCGCGAGCGCGCTGTCCCGCCGGGCGGCCGTCCGGAGCGAGCGGTCCGGGTTCCAGGGCAAAGCGATACGGAGCGTGCCGCCGTTCACCTTCACGTCGTGGAAGTCGATGAGCGGCGACGGGCCCCCGCCCGGTCCCTTCTTGAGCCCGAGCACCTCCTCGTAATTCATCCGGCCGTTGCGCAGCTTGATGAGCTGGATCGTGGGATGCTGGAGCTGGATCCCGCTCAGCACGACCTGTCCCGCGAGCAGGTTGGGGAGCCGGTAGCTCACCCGTACCCGGGGCAGGTCGGCGAGCAGCGCGCCGGTGGTGTCCCGCACCACCAGGTTCTCGAGCACGAGGTCGTACAGAAAGGAGCCCGAGATCGCGCCGACCTTCACCTGGCCGATGATGATCCGGTCGAGCATGCGGGACACGGTGCGCGCGAGCAGCGCGCGCCCGGGCGGCGTCAGCGTCATCGACGTGACCACCCCGAGCACCATCGCCAGCGTGCCGAGGAGGAAGACGAAGAAGAAGCGCGCCAGCCGCCGCCGCATCAGAAGGCCTGCCCCACCGCGAAGTGGATGGTGAACTTCCCCTGCCGGCTCAGGACGTACGATCCCTGGCCGTCCACCGGGTTGAGGTTCCCCAGCGTGTCCACCTGAAAGAGGGTCCCTGCCTGCAGCTTGTACGGATTGTACGCCACGTCGAGCCGTGCCGGGCCGAGCGGCGTGGCCAGGCGGATCCCGGCACCGGGGGTCACCCGGATCACCGCGGCGGGGCCGCCGCTCCCGCGCTGCCACACGCCGCCCGCGTCCACGAACGCCGCCAGCCGGAGCCGCGAGCTGAAGACGGGCGAGGGCACCCGCAGCTCGACGTTGCCGATCGCGAGCGAGTTCCCGCCGGTGGCCGCGACGGTCACCTTGCCCGGATCGATCGGCCGCCCCGCGGCCGCGGCGCTGTCCACCTCGCCCTTGGTCACGACGTAGACCACCGGCCCGAGCTCGTTGCGCTCGAAGCCGCGCACGTCGTTGGGACCGCCGGCGTAGAACCGCTGCTCCGGCGGGACGAAGTTTCCGCTCTTGGTGGCGACGTCGATCGTCGGCGCGAAGATGGCGCCGCCGCGGAGGCGCCAGCTGAACACCACGTCGCGGGCGAGGGGCCGGTACCAGGAGTAGTCGGCTACGGCACGGAAGAACTGCTGGAACGAGCTGGAGCCGAGCAGGCGCGAGCTCCAGGTCAGCTCGGTCGAGGCCAGCGACCCGCGCGACGGATCGATCGGGTTGTTGACCTGCGGCAGCGTGCCGTTGGCCGTGAGCGTCGCCAGCACCCGGTTCTGGCGCAGCAGCGCGACCACGTCGGGGGTGCACGCATTGAACGACGCGCAGAAGCTCTCCGCGGTCGCCTCGGTGCGGCCGTACGAGAGCGTATAGGCGAGCGAGAGCGGGATCCGCCGCTTGGGCGTCTCCCGCCGGAGGGTGATGTTGGTGCCCGTCTCCTGCCGCAGGTACACCTTGAACTCCGAGCGCCGCTCGGTGAACACCGACACGGCGATGGTGTTGTTGGGCGACAGGAACGCCGGCCGCCGGACCGAGGCACCCAGCGTGAAGTTCACCTTGGCCGAGCCGACCGAGTCCTCGCGCGAGTTGCCGCAGATGCTGTTCGCCAGCCCCCAGTCGAACGGACTGCCCACCCCGACCTTCGAGATCCGGCTGGTGAGGTCGAGGATCCGCCCGCCGCTTCCCAGGAAGTTGCGCGTGGTCCAGCCGAGCGAGCCGCGGAAGCAGTCGTCGGTGCCGTAGCCCAGGCCGCCGCGCACCCGCCGGCGCTTGGCTTCGTTCACCTGCACGACGAGCGGCACCGAGTCCTCGCCGGCCTGGAACGCGGCCGAGTCGATGTTGACGGTGGCGAAGCGGAACAGATCGGAGGAGTAGAGATTGCGCTGGCTCTGGAACAGCTCGTCCTGCGAGTAGCGCCGTCCCGGACGGGAGATGAGCAGATTGCGAACGAGGCGCGGGTCGATCCGGTTGGTGCCGACGACCGTGACCTCGCCGATCACGGCGCTGTCGCCCGGGACGGCGTCGAGGGTCACGACCGCGGTGTTGGCGTCGCGGTTGGTCTCGAAACCGGTGAACACCCGCGCCGACGGATACCCGCGGTCGCGGAGCCGCCGGGTGATCGTATCGGCGGAGGCGGACATGAAGAAGCGGTTGAACGGGTCGCCCGCCTGAAGGGGCAGGTCGACCAGCGTCTCGGTCCGGATCTTGGGCGGCAGCGTGTCGAGACCCGTCACCGTCAGGTCCGTGACCCGGATCGGCGCGCCCTCCCGGATCTTGAACGTGATGTAGACGTCGGTGGGAGTCCTGCGGAGCAGCGTGTCGATCTCCACGGCCGGATAGCCGCTTCGGCGATAGAGCACGTCGAGCCGGACGACGTCGCGCTTGAACTCCTGCTCGTCGAAGTAGCGCTTCTCGCCCAGGCCGAGCCAGCGAAAGAGGAACGCGCGGGCGAACCAGCTCGACTCGGTGGTGCTGATGGCGGTGGCGAGGACCTCGTCGCTGATCGCGTCGTTGCCTTCGAAGGCCACCTGGCGCACGACCCGGTCGGGCTCCTGCGCCCCCGCCGTCGAGGCGGCCGCGAGGAGCAATGCCAACGCGACCGCGGCCACGCCCCTCACTGAGGCACCTGGGCCGGGCGACGAGGGACGGGTGGGGGCGGATGCGCGATTGACTGCATGCTGTAAGCCCGGTAGTTTGACCACCTTACGCCTTCATGTCAACGTGCGCTTGCCGACGGGCCCTGCCATTCCGCTGCTCCGCCGCTCCCTCCTGTCCGGCCTGCTCCTGCTCGGCGCCTGCGCCGTGGGTGACGCGCCCCGCGGGGCGGGGCTCCAGTACTACGAGAGCGCCGACCCGGCCTCGCTCGATCCGGCGCTCTCCAGCGACGTGCAGAGCGGCGAGATGGTGGCGCTCTTGTTCGACAACCTGGTGCGGTTCGACGTGGACGCGAAGCTCGAGCCCGGGCTCGCCAGGCGGTGGGAGTCGGACAGCAGCGGCACCGTCTACACCTTCCATCTCCGGACCGACGCCAGGTTCCACGACGGCCGTCGGATCGATGCTCGCGCCGTCAGGGCCTCGCTGCTCCGCGCGCTGGACCCCGCGTCCAAATCCGGCCGGCAATGGCCGCTCTTTCCGATCGAGGGCGCCCGAGAGTACGCCTCGGGAAAATCCGCTCGCGTCCCTGGCATCCATGTGCCCGACGACAGCACCATTGTCTTCACCCTCACCGAGCCGCTCAACATCTTTCCCAAGCTGCTCGCGATGCCGGTCGCTGCGGTGGTCCCGGGCGCACCGCCGCCCGGGTTCGGCCAGGCACCGGTCGGGAGCGGGCCGTGGCGGTTCGTGTCGTGGTCGCATGACGACGCGATCGTCCTCGCCCGGAACCCGGCCTACTGGGGCGGCGCGCCGAAAGCGGACAGCCTCGTGGTTCGCATCATTCCCGAGGCGCTCACCCAGGGTGCCGAGTACGAGACGGGGAACCTGAGCGTGGTCGAGATCCCGTTCGGCGAGACCCAGCGCTGGGAGATGGCCCGCCCCCAGGAGCTGCAGCACCGGCCCGCGCTCCGGGACCTGTTCATCGCCATGAACACCACCCGCGGGCCGTTGCGCGATGTGCGGGTGCGCCGCGCGCTCAATCTGGGTACCGACGTGGCGACGCTGCTCCGCACCCAGATGGCGGGCCGCGGCGTGCGCGCGGCCGGTGCCATTCCGCCCGGCATCGTGGGCTACGACTCGACCCGGGCTCCCTATCCGTGGGACACGGCCGGCGCCCGGCGCCTGCTGCGCGAGGCCGGCTACCCCAACGGGTTCAGCGTCCGGCTCTGGCGCAGTCAGCGGGCCGAGCTGGCGCGGGTGGCGCAATCGGTGCAACAGGACCTCGGCCTCCTGGGCATCCGGGTGGAGATCGTCGAGCGCGACGCCCCCAGCGTCCGGGCCACTGTCCGGAACGGCGAGGCCGATCTGTACCTGGGTGATTGGTGGGCCGATTATCCCGACCCGGAGAACTTCACCTATCCGCTGTTCCACTCGAGCAACAAGGGGACCGGCGGCAACTACGCATTCCTCTCGGACAGCTCGCTCGACGCCATGATCATCCGCGCTCGCAGCACGCCCGACACGCTCGAGAAGGAACGGCTCTCGCGCGCGATCGACGCGCGGGTATTCGACCTGGCACCGTGGATCTTTCTCTGGTTCCCGATCGACATCTGGGCCGTACAGCCCGACGTGAAGGGCTGGCGCATCCCGGCGGTGTTCACCGGCCAGCGCTGGATCGGCGTGGAGCGGGTCCGGTGAGCCGCTTCCTGCTCACCCGCCTGGCCCTGCTCGTCCCCACGCTGCTGGGCGTGCTGATCGTCACCTTCCTCCTGCTCTACGTCGCCCCGGGTGATCCCGTGCAGGCCATGGTCGGCGAGCGGGCCGATCCCGAGACGATCGCACGGCTCCGCGCGGAGCTCCACCTGGACGATCCGTTGCCCACCCAGTTCGTGCGCTACGTAGGTGGCGTGGTCCGTGGCGACCTGGGCACCAGCTACATCACCCACCGGCAGATCCTGGACGATCTGCTCCACCGCTTCCCCGCCACGCTGCAGCTCGCCGGCGCGGCGATGCTGTTCGCCGCGCTCACCGGCATCTCGGTCGGCATCTACGGCTCGTGGCGGCCGGGCGGCTTTGTGGATCGCGCCTCGGCGCTCGGAGCCTATCTCGGCGTGTCGTTCCCGGTGTACTGGGTGGGGCTGCTCCTGATCCTGGTGTTCGCGGTGACGTTCCGCTGGCTGCCGCCGTCCGGCGCGCGCGGCCCGTTGTACCTGATCCTGCCGGCGCTCGCCCTGGGAATGCGCTCGGTGGCGTTTCTGTCGCGGATGACGCGTGCGGCCATGCAGGAAGTGCTCCAGAGCGACTACGTCCGCACGGCCCGGGCCAAGGGACTGGGCGAAGGCCGCGTGGTGCTGCGCCACGCCTTTCGGAACGCGCTCCTCCCGGTGGTGACGGTGCTGGGGTTGGACTTCGGGAGCTATCTCACGGGCTCGATCCTCACGGAGACGATCTTCTCCTGGCCCGGCGTGGGCCGCTACGTGCTCACCGCCATCGAAAAGCGCGACCTCCCCGCGGTCCAGGGGAGCATCCTGTTCCTGAGCCTGGTGTTCGTGCTGGTGAACCTGGTCACGGACATGGTATACGCGAGGGTGGACCCGAGAGTTGCCTATGACTGAAGCCCCGGAGGGACGGAGATGACGGAGAGGGCGGAGGGACGGAAGGATGGAGGGACGGAGCGGGTTGCTCGCGCCGGGCGCCGCGTGGCGGCCTGGGGTGCAGTTTCGAGTGGGAGTGCCATCCTCGGTCGCTCGCGCTCCCTCGGGATGACAATGTTGGCGCTCCGCGCCCTCTCCGCCCTCTCCGTCCTCTCCCTCTTCTCCGTCCCCTTCGTCCCTTCGCCCCTCCGTCCCTCCGTCCTGTCCGCCCAATCCCTCCCCACCCGCCTCGACGCCCGGCTCGACACTCGGCCCTTCGACCGCCAGTTCTGGGGCGTGGCGCTGGTGGACGACCACGGCAAGCTGCTCTACGGCCGGAACCCGCGGCAGCTCTTCATCCCCGCGAGCAACACCAAGATCGTCGTGGCCGCGGTCGCGTCGGCGCTGCTGCCGCCCACCTGGACGGTGAAGACCAGCCTCTACCCCAACGGTCCCGTGGCCGGCGGCGTGGTGCAGGGCGACCTGGTGCTCTACGGCCGAGGCGACCCCACGTTCGGCAAGCGCTGCTTTGCCACCGACACCCTGCGTGAAGGCGCCTGCGTCACCGACTCGTTCGACCCCCTCCGCCAGTTGGCCGACCGTCTCCGCGCCGCCGGCATCCACGAGATCCGGGGCGACATCGTGGGCGACGGGAGCTACTTCGAGCCGCTGACGGTCAACCCGAACTGGGAGACGTTCGACCTCAACTGGTGGTACGCGGCGCCGGTCACCGGGCTGGGCTTCAACGACAACAGCGTGGACTTCGACTGGGGACCGGGGATCGCGCCGGGAAACCCGGCGGTGATCACCATGTCGCCCGACGTGGGCGATGTGGTCTTCGAGAACCGCACGGTCACGATCCCGCGGGGCGGAGCCTCCGACATCGGCGACCGGTTCTTCCGCGATCCGGGGACGCTTCACGTGTGGGCCGAGGGGACGGTGGCCCTGGACCAGCCGACGCGCACCGAGTCGTTCGCGATGCCGGACCCGAACCTCTATACCGCCCGGGCGTTCCGGCAGGTGCTGCAGACGGCCGGCATCGCCGTCACCGGCACCACGCGCTCGACGACCGACTCGCTGCTCTACCGCCAGGCGCGGAGCGCGCGGCCGCTGGCGGAGCTCACCTCCCGGCCGCTCCGCGACTGGGTATTCCCCGTCCTCAACCGCAGCCAGAACTGGTTTGCCGAGATGCTGCTCAAGCAGCTCGGCCGGCAGTTCGGCCGCAGCGGCTCCTGGGATGAGGGGCTCGCGGTCGAGCGGCGGTTTCTGATCGACTCGGTCGGGGTGGACTCGACGGAGTTCTCGCTGGTGGACGGCTCCGGGCTCGCGAGCGGAAACCTGGTGAGCCCGCTCGCGTTCACCCGGATCCTGCGCTACATCCGCGCCCATCCGCGCGCCCAGACGTTTCTGGCCGCGCTGCCCCGGTCGGGCCAGGTCGGCTCGCTCAAGAACCGGTTCCTCCGCACCCCGATGGCCGGGCGGGTGCAGGCCAAGGACGGGAGCATCGGCGGGGTGAATACGTTGTCGGGCTTCATCGAGCGGCAGGACGGACGGGTGCTGACATTCTCGGTCGAGGCCAACCACCACGCGCAGCCGGGGCGGGCGATGATCGCGTGGATCGACAGCGTAGTGGTGGAGATGGGACGGTAGTAGACTGGGAGGGGTAAGAGGTGAGAGGTAAGCGGTGAGCGGGTTTGAACACGTGCTGAGATCATTGCGGAGGGTGCCGAGATGCTGCTGCTCCTGATCCGCCATGCGCACGCCGGCGAGCGCGACCCGGATCGCTGGCCCGACGACCGCGACCGGCCGCTGACCGACAAGGGGCGCAAGATCCAGCGGAAGATGAGTCGGGCGTTGGGCAAGCTCGATCTGGTGCCTACGATGGTCCTGGCGAGCCCATGGGCCCGGGCCGCGGAGACGGCGGACATCCTGGTGCGCGAGCTCGGGCTATCGCCCGCCATTCCGTGCGAGCCGCTCGCCGCCAGCCCCGACTTCAGCCGGCTGGCCGATGACATCGGCGAGCCCGGCTCCGGCGCCATCGTGGCGCTCGTGGGCCATTCGCCCTGGATGGAGGAGCTGGCCTCCCTGCTGCTGGCCGACTCGCCCGCCGGGCTGCGGATCGACTTTCCCAAGAGCGGCGTGATGGGCATCGACCTCGCCCAGCCGGCGCCAGGGGCGGGAGAGCTGAGGTTCTTCCTGCGGCCGAAGATGGTGTGAGGGAAGGGCGGAAAGACGGAAGGACGGAAGGCGGTGCGAGCGCCGGCACTGTCATCCCGGGCGGAGCGAGGGATCTACTGACCCCGAGTTCGAACTCGGCCGCACGAGATCCCTCGCTCCGCCCGGGATGACAGTGCCCGGTGGCGCGTCGTTCCGCCTTTCCGTCCTTCCGTCCTTCCGTCCTTCCGCCCTCCGTCCTTCCGCCCTCCGTCAATCCTCCTTCTGCCCGAAGATCGCCAGATTCGACGAATGCCCCGGGTTCACCTTCGCCTTGGGATTGATGTGGTGCACCGCGTTGTTCACCGCAATGCACGCCTCCGCGGCGCCGGTGGCGATGAGCTTGAGCTTGCCCGGATAGCTCGTGATGTCGCCCGCGGCGTAGATGCCGGGGACGTTGGTCTCCATGAGCGTATTGACCTTGACGTCGGCCTTCTCGGTGTCGAGGCCCCATTCGTTGATGGCGCCCAGGTCGGAGTGGAAGCCGAGGAGCGGGATGACGGCGTCGAGCTCCAGGGTCTCCTCCTCCTTCGTCTTGGTATTGACGAT
>JAICLE010000141.1 GCA_025927545.1 Gemmatimonadales bacterium | reverse complement strand
GTCCCGGATCCCGACCACCGCGCTCGTCGAGGCCCATCGGGTCGGCGAACTCGACTGGCGCGATGGGTAGCTGCTGGCGACCTGGAATGCGAGGCCGACGTGCATCGCTGCCTGCAGAAGCAGCAGCGCCGGCAGGATGCCGGCCATGAAGAAGACGAAGCCGTACAGCAGGGCCAGCATGCGCAGGCGGCCGGCGGAATCCCGGAGGAGATCTGCGGGGAATCCCGAGGAGATGCCTCGGGCAGCCGGGTCGCGGGGATCGCGCGGGTCGCGGCGCATGAGAGTGACGTGCTCGTGCACCGGGGGGAATGCGCGTCGAGGGGCGCGGCGGCGACAGCGACACCAGCGCTACCGCAGCTCGATCGGCGCCCTCCACCGGAACGTCCCCCACGCCATCACGAGGGTGCCGTGCCTGGCGTCGCGCGGCTCGATCGAGATGGTGAACTTCTCCACCGGCGGGCCCGCGCTGTCCGAGGTCATCGGCGCCCTGCCCAGATCCCGGGCCCGGCTGTACTCCGTTCCCCACTGCCCCGTCTGCCGGTTGACGATGAGGTCGGCGCCGCGGAGGTGCGGGACGGTCCACAGGGTGTACGTCCCGGGCGGTAGCGACAACCCGGCGAGCGTGATGGGCGCCGAGGTCGTGAGTTGGGTCGCCGCATTCGCGCCGGTGCGCCAGACGCGGTCGTAGCCGATCACGTTGCCGAGCAGCGTGCGCCCGCGCGCCATGGGACGGCCGTAATCCACCGCGACGCTCGCACCGCCGATGGCGGCGCGTGCGGTATCGCGCACGCTGAGCTGCTGGAGCCCGGTGCGCCGCTCCGCGGCCGCCAGGCGATTGGCGATCGAGTCCACATTGGGCGGCGCCGAGGTTCGCGCGACGGCCACCTTGTAGGTACTCCGCACCCCTGAGTAGGTCAGCATCCGACCGCTGCTGTCGACCGTCACGTCCCCGGTCCCGGACAGCCAGTCGTGCCGCAGCTCGACCTTGCCGCCGGCGTGCGGGTGGACGTAGCCGCGATGCAGCGTGAAGCTCGGTCCGACGTCTCGATCCGGATAGAACTGGCGGAACAGCACGCTGTCGCCCCGCTGGACCCCGGCCGCCCCCGCGCGGCGGAGCGCGGCCGCGATTTCCAGCTCGATGACGCTGTACATCATCGACACGTGCGGCACCGTGATCGCTCCGCCGGTGACGAACGAGGTGTCCCGCACCCCGCCGCTGTCGCGGACGGAGATCGTCACCGCGTCCCCGGAGAAGTCGGCCGTGACACGGCGTCCGCGCTCCCGTGGCGTCCGACCATTGGGCGTCCGCACGTCCATCACCATGTGGCGGATGGTGCCGTCGGGGGCCAGATCGAACTCGGTGTGACGCCGCCGCACGAACGGCCAGCGATCCACGCCGTCGGTGACCAGCCGCGTGGGCGAGCGCGTGATGTGTTCGACCGCGACGGTGTCGTTGCCGAGTGTCGTGACGAAGCCGTAGCGCTCGGGCGGCGCGGCGTTGCTGCAGGCGAGCAGGAGGAGCGGAAGGAGAGTCGAGCGTGTCATCTGGTGCCAGTGGCGGGGTTAGGGCCCTACGTCGGCGGGTGCGAGAGGTTTCGGCCGGGGGATCCGGTTATCATGCTCGATACCATGACTCGTCGCATCCTGCTCGAAGAAGGGCACATCGTCCGGTTTGCTCTCGGGCTGGCCGCGCTGCTGCTGGCCGCATGCGGCGGCCGGGAGGCAGGCGGCGACTGGACGATGCGCGTGGACACGGTCCGGGCCGGCGGGGAACCCGGGACCCGGACGGCGATCTCGCTTCGAACCGAGGGCAAGGAGGGGCCGGAGGGAGCGGCGCCGACGCACGACGCGGCCCTGAGCCTGGACTGCTTCGGGGACAACGCGACTGTCGCCCTCATGACCGAACAGGCGCTCCGGCAGGGGAGCACTGACGTCCGGATGAGCGTGGACAGCGCCCCCGCGCGCACGATCAAGGGATTCGCCGGCACCACCAGCACGGGAGGGAAAGTGCTGCTGACGATCGCGCAGGACAGTCTGCTGGCGTGGCTCACCGGGCACCGCCGGGCGATCGTGCGCTACGCTGACGGAGCGGGATCGTACAAGACGACCGCGAAGTTTCCCCTCGCGGGGCTCGAGCGTCACCGGGCGGCATTCCTCGCAGCGTGTGGCGAGCGAGGGCAAGGAGCGCCCTGACAGCACCGAACTGTATATTCGAGGCAACTCACGCACACCGGAGCGCACATGCGACCGCTCTCGCTCGCCCTCACTCTCGCCCTCGCGCCCGGGGTGCTCCCGGCGCAGCAATCGCCCGCCCGGCCGGCCACCGCGCCTCCGCTCGAGGTCGGCGCGGCGGCACCCAACTTTGCCCTGCGCGGCGCCACCCGCTACGGCGTGCTCGCCCACCCGGTCCGCCTCTCCGACTTCAAGGGAAAGACGGTGGTCCTGGCGTTCTTCTTCAAGGCCCGGACAAGCGGCTGAACGGTGCAAATGAACGCGTACCGTGATCAGTACGCGACGCTCTTCAACAACGGCCGTGGCGTGGTGCTCATCGCCATCAGCGCCGACCCGGACACCGCGCTGGCGTCGTGGGCGCGGGACTCGGAGTTCCCGTTCCTGTTCGCGAGCGACAGCGGGACGGCCGTGGGCAGGCGCTACGGCGCGCTGGCCAGCCAGCCCGGGCTTACCAATCGCAACCTGTTCGTGGTGGGACCGGACGGGAAGATCGCCTACCGGGCGACACCGTTCCGGGAGATCGATCCAACGGCATACACGGAGCTGGGCGCGGCGATCGCGCGCGCGAGATAAAGCGGCGCCCGCCTACTTTCCCTTGATCGACTTGGTCTTCAGGGCGGGCCGGTGCGCGATCGGCGTTGCTCTCCCCGCGACGGTCTGCCGGACCACCTCGAGCCGCGCGCGGAGGCCCGGAACCGCGCCCGCCGTGAGAGGGCTCGCGGCCAGCCGGTTCAGCGCGAGCCCCACCGCGTCCAGTCCCAGGTTGGCTCCGAAGCGGGTGGGCACCCGGGTGAGCGCGCTCTGGAACGCGGGGTCGGACTGCAGCTCCGTCTCGCCGAGCGCCTGTGCCCGGGACAGGACATCCGACAGCGCGGCGACCGCCCGCCCGGCGTTCTCGGGCGAGCTGAAGCTCCCCGCCGCGGCGATCTGCGCCACCTCGGGCAGGCTCGCGGCGAAGCGCTGCATGGCAGCGGCCTGTGCCGCGCTCCGGGGGTTCCCCTGGTGCATCATGGCCTGCGCCGCTCCCATGACGGCGAACGGGGCCAGCGCGGTGCGGGTAAGGAGCGGCGCACCCGAGACACGCCCGCTGAGCGGCAGCACGACGAGCGCCGCGGTTCCAAGCACGTGGGCCAGGTGGAGCGCCCTGCCCTCCAGTCGGAATACGACTCTGAGCAGGTCGCGGATGGGCGCGAAGGCGAACAGCGCGGCCGCGACCAGACAGACCAGCGCCGCGGTCGAGCGGCCCTCGACCGCGAGGTGCTGGTACGCCGTGAAGCAGCCAATCGCGATCACCAGAAACGCGCAGTGCAGCAGAAACCGCCCCGCGACCGATGTCACGGAGCGCGGCCGTGAGCCGGGCATGTGGGGTGCGGCCTGGGCGGCGACGTTCATGCTCGCTCCGGACGGCGGGCCTGGGTGCGGGAGACCGGTGGACCAGGCATAACCTGTGGCCCGGGACGGCCGCAATCAAGAGCACCCCACTACTGCCGGCGCCAGAGCACGGCGTGGTCGGCGCCGGTGTAGTTCCCGTTCACCTCGGTGCTGGACCCGACGATGGTGCCGAAGCTGTTGATGTCATTGGCATGCACCTCGTCCACGCCGTCGGGCGTGAGCGCCGGCAGCAGGTCCAGCTGCCCCGGCGTTGCGACCCAGGCCCGCTGGCGGAACGTGTCGTCCCGCAGGTCCTCGCCCCACCCCACGACGGTGCCGTCGTTGTTGATGGCCAGGAGCTCGATGGTGGGTTCAGCCGCTCCGAGGGAGGTCCAGCCGGCCTGATAGAAGATGGAGGCGAAGTTCCCGTCGAGCTCTTCTCCCACGGCGTCCGGGAAGGGCCCGAGGATGACCGCGATCTGGCCCTTGGTGTTGATGTCCTGGGCGGCAGCCCCTTCGATGTGGCCGTGCGTGCCCAGATCCTTCATCACGCCGTCCTTCCAGCTGAACGGGTGGTCCACGCCGGACGCGGTCGAGCTGGAGCCCACGATCTTCCCGGCGCGGTTGATCCCGGAGGCCTCCGACCAGTCCCCGCCCAGTGTTCCCAGATCCTGCATGACCCCGTCGCGATAGACGAACGCGTGAGTCTTCCCCGCGGCGGTCTCGCTCCAGCCCGCGATGACGCCGAGGTCGTTGATGGCCGTGGCCGCGCTGTTGCGACCGCCGAGGGTGCCCAAGTTGGTGATCCTGCCGTTCTGCCAGCGCACCGCCCGACTGGCACCGCTGGCCGCCGTGCTCGAGCCCACGATGACGTCGCTGTTGTTGATCGCGAGTGCCTCGCTGCGCCCCCCGGCCAGCGCGCCCAGGTCCTGCATCTTCCCCGCGCGATAGAGGAAGGCATGGACCCGGCCGTCGGCGCGCTCGCTCCAGCCGACGATCCCGCCCTGGTCGTTGATGCTGTTCGCCATGGCCGAAGTGCCACCCAGGGTCCCGAGGTCCTTGACGCTGTAGGTGGCGGCGGCCGCGACGGCGGCGGCGGGGCTGCTCGCGCCGGACGCGGGAGGCGTGGGCGCCAGCGGGTCGTCACTGCAGGCCAGCAGGCCGACGGCGAGGAGGGCGACGGCGGCAGACGGGGCGAACATACGGGGGGACATGATTACTCCCATGGTGTGGGGTAGAGCGGCGCGGTCGAGGCCGAGTCCGCGAATTCTCAGCGTGGGGAGTATGACTCCGGCCGTTCAAGCCGATCTCAAGTGCGGACACGGGATCGAGTTCCTCAGTCCGTCAGATAGTACTCGACGGTGGTCACCACCCGAACGGTCTTGAGCGGCTGGGTCTCTTCCGGGATGCCGGCCACCTGGTCGCGTGGCAAGATCACGAAGACCCCCTGGTTGGCCTGCCGAATGCCGCCGAGATGGCTGCGCGAGTCGTTGGCGAACTTCACGGCCGCCTCGCGGGCGTTGGCGGTGGCGGCGGCGATCATGCCGGGCTTCAGGTCGTTCAGCCGGGTGAACAGGAAGGTGGGCCCCGCCGGTCCGTACCCCGTCTGGGTCGACGACAGCACCACGCCGCTGCGCACCAGCTCCCCGACCTTCGCGCTCGCCGCGCGCACCCGGTCCACGTCGCTGGAGCGCACCATGACCGTCTGGCTTACCACGAAGCGCGCCGCGGAGGGTCGCTCACCGCCGTACTGGTTGGCGAAGGCGTCCGCCACATCTACCCCTCGAAGGTCGGCCTGCGTCGTATCCAGCCCCTGGCGCTGGAGGAACTCGTAGACCTCCGCCGTATTGCGAACGATGCGTGCCTGGGCGGCGGCGAGATCGTTGTCCGCGGCCGACAACCGGAGCGGCCACAGGGCGACATCGGCCGTGGCATCGCGCTCGGCCACCCCTTTCACCGTGACGAAGCGATCGCCGGACCGGCCCTCGATGAAGCCGTGGCCGATGAACCAGCCCCCGAGGGCGATCCCCGTAGCCAGGACGAGCCAGGGGAGCAGAGTGGCGAGCAGTTGCCGGGCGTGAGTGCGGTCCTCGTTGGGCATGATCGGGGCTTTGCTCCGGTCGGGGGGCTGGTTCGGGAGACGGACACTATTCTACCACAGGCGCGCGGTGGTACTGGCCTATCGGCTGGCCAGGGGATAGCCATCGGTCAGCACCGTCACGTGTTCGATCCCGGTGGTGTCGGTCGACTCGGCTTCGGTCGATCCGCCCGCGCTCAGGCGGCAGGTGCCGTCTCGAGCAGCCGCTCGAAACGCGGGCGCCCCCGCAGCGGATCGAAGGTCGGATCCACGCGAAGCCAGCCGGCCGAGAGAATGTACGGGACCCGGAGCAGCGGC
>JAICLE010000032.1 GCA_025927545.1 Gemmatimonadales bacterium | reverse complement strand
CGACGGCGCCGGGGTGGAGGTCGCCGCGCCGGCGCCCGCCTCCGTCTCGATCCTGGCCACCACCGTCTGCACTGCGACGGTCTGCCCCTCCTGCACCAGGATCTCGGTCAGAACGCCGGCGTTCGGCGCCGGAAGCTCGGCGTCCACCTTGTCGGTCGAGATCTCGAAGTTCGGCTCGTCGCGCTTGACCGCGTCGCCCACCTGCTTGAGCCAGCGAGAGAGCGTCCCTTCAGCGATGGACTCGCCCATCTGCGGCATGATCACGTCGATTGTGGCCATACTCTCGGTCTCCGATCAGTACGCCGCGAGCCAGCGCGCGGCCCGGACGATGTCCGGGGTTTGCGGGAGGACGAAGTCCTCGAGCTGCGGCGCGTACGGCAGCGGCACGTCGTGCGCGGCGACGCGCCGGACCGGCGCGTCCAGCCACTCGAAGGCGAGCTCGTTGATGCGGGCGGTGATCTCGCCCGCGATGCCGCCGGTCACGGTATCCTCGTGCACGATGAGCACGCGGTTGGTCTTCTTCACGGTCGCGACGATCGCCTCGTCGTCCATCGGGAGCAGCGAACGGAGGTCGAGCACCTCGATCGAGAGCCCGTCCTCCTTTCGCAGCTGCTCCGCCGCCTCGAGCGCCTTCCACACGGTCGCCGCGTAGGTGATGATGCTCAGGTCCGTGCCCTCTGACGCCAGGCGCGCCTTCCCGATCGGGACGACATGATCGCCCTGGGGGAGCTCTTCCTTGATGCGGCGATAGAGATACTTGTGCTCGAAGAAGAGCACGCAGTCGTCGTCGCGGATGGCGCTCTTGATGAGCCCCTTCGCGTCACTCGCGGTGGCGGGATAGACGATCTTGAGCCCGGGCGTGTGCAGGAAGGCCGCCTCCGGGTTCTGCGAGTGGAACGGCCCGCCGCGCACGTACCCGCCGCTCGGACCGCGCACGACCATCGGGCACGGCAGAAACGCGCGGTAGCGCGCGGTGGCGACGTAGTTGGTGAGAATGCTGTAGGCGCTGGAGACGAAGTCGATGAACTGCATCTCGCAGACCGGCCGCATCCCCATGTGGGCCGCGCCCGCCGCGGCGCCCACGAAGCCGGTCTCGCTGATGGGCGTATCGATCACCCGATCGGCGCCAAAGCGGTCGAGCAGCCCTTCGGTGACCTTGAACGCGCCGCCGTACGCGCCGATGTCCTCGCCCATGCAGAAGACGCTCGGATCGCGCTCCATCTCCTCGAACAACCCCTGGCGGATGGCCTCGAGGTAGGTGACCTCAGCCATCGTGCGTCCCCCAGCTCGCGGGGCGCTCGTGCCGCTCCACCGCGCTCCGGATGCCCTCGCGGTACCAGAGTGCCGGCGCCTCCGCCGGATCGGCATAGACGCCGGCCAGGCAGTCACGCGGCTCGGGCGCCGGGGACTGCTCGGCGAGGTCGGTGGCCTGGTCGATCTCCGTGCGCACCCGGGCGTCGATCTTCTCCAGCTCCGCCGGCGCCACGCCCTCTTCGGCGGTGAGGCGCCGGGCGTAGCGGTCGAGCGGATCGTTCTCCTCGGCCCAGCGCTCGATCTCGCCGGCGGGGACGTACGATTGGTTGTCGTGCTCCGCGTGGCCCTTCCGGCGGTAGGTCATCAGCTCGATCAGGGTCACGCCCTCGCCGCGCCGGGCGCGGGCCACCGCATCCCGGGTTACCTGGTACGCGGCGATCACGTCGTTGCCATCGGCCCGCACGCCGGGAATCCCGTAGCCCGCCGCCTTGTCGGCCAGGCGCTCGGCCGCGCACTGCCGCGTGGTCGGCGTGGAGTAGGCGTAGCGGTTGTTCTCGATGATCACCACCAGCGGGCAGCGCTGCACGGCCGCGAAGTTGATCCCCTCGTGGAACGCGCCGGTGGAGGTCGCGCCGTCGCCCACATACACCAGGCCGACCCGGGGCTCCTGCCGCAGCCTGAACGTGAGGGTGACGCCGGCCATCACCGGCACCATGTCTCCCAGGTGCGAGATCTGGCCGATGAAGTTCCGGTCTGCCATGTCGCCGAAATGGATGTTGAGCTCGCGGCCGCGGGTGGGCGAATCGCCCTTGGCCATGTACTGCCGCAGCACCTCCAGCGGGGACGCGCCTTTCACCAGCATCGAGCCCAGGTTGCGGATCAGCGGGGAGAGGACGTCCTCGCGCCGGAGGGCATAAGCGGAACCGACCGCGCACGCCTCCTGTCCCAGCGAGCGGAAGAGCCCGCCCACCACCTTGGTCTGCCGATACAGATTGACCAGCCGCTCCTCGAGCGACCGGGTGAGGCGCATCCAGTAGTAGAGTTCGAGGAGTTGCTCCCGAGACAGGCCGGCCCGGGCGGCCGGATCGGGGGCGAGCGCAGTGGTGACAGCCATGCAGGTCCCGGTTGGGGGAGAGGTGATCCGGCGTGGAAAATCCACCCTCCCGAAAGGAGAGTCAAGCGAGGGTCGGCAGGAAGCGCGGCGCCTTTCGATGCATGGTTATCTGTTCGAATGCATACGCCAGCCGGATCAGCACGGGCTCGCTCCACGCGCGGCCGATGAACGAGAGGTTCACCGGCAGTCCCCACGCGTCACCCATCGGCACGCTCACGCTCGGGTAGCCCGCGACGGCGGCCGGCGTCGAGCTCGAACCGGTGAAGTGATCGCCGTTGACCGCGTCGGTGGGCCAGGCCGGGTTCCCGGTCGGGGCCACGAGGGCGTCCAGCCGGTGCCGGGTCATCACCGCGTCGATGCCGAGCGTACGCGAGAGCCGCCGGCAGTCGCGCAGCGCCTTCCGGTACCCCGGCGACGTGAGCGGCCCCTTGGCCTGGGCGCGGACGAAAAGCTCCTGCCCGAAATACGGCATCTCCCGCGCGCGCTCGCGCTCGTTGAAAGCGATCACGTCGGCCAGCGTCCGGACCGGCGCGGACGGGCCGAGCGCCGCGAGGTACGCATTCAGGTCGGCCTTGAGCTCGTAGAGCAGCACCTCGAGCTCGGCGTCATCGTACGTCCCCGCGTGCGGGATGTCGGCCGGATCGACGATCACGGCGCCGGCGCCGCGCATCGCGTCGAGCGCCGCCGCGGCGAGCCGGTCGGTGACATCGCTGTAGCCGAAGAACTTTTCGCGCGCCACGCCGATCCTGGCGCCGCGAAGCCCGGCCGGGTCGAGGAACCGGGTGTAGTCCGGCGCCACGTGTCCGGCGGCGGCGGCCGTGGCCGGGTCCAGAGCATCGGTGCCGGCCATCGCGGTGAGCAGCGCCGCCGCGTCGGCCACGGTGCGGCAGAGCGGGCCCGCGGTGTCCTGGGTGTGCGAGATCGGAACGATGCCGGCCCGGCTCACCAGCCCGACGGTGGGCTTGATCCCCACGACGCCGTTCGCCCCGGCCGGGCAGACGATCGACCCGTCGGTCTCGGTGCCGACGGCCACGGCGCCGAGATTGGCGGAGACCCCCGCGGCGGAGCCGGAGCTCGAGCCACACGGGTTGCGATCGAGGACGTAGGGGTTCCGGCACTGCCCACCCCGCGCACTCCAGCCGCTGGACGAATGGCTCGAGCGGATATTGGCCCATTCGCTGAGATTGGCCTTCGCGAGCAGGACCGCGCCGGCGGCGCGGAGTCGTTCGGCCACGTGGGAGTCGCGGGGCGGCACCGACCCCTCCAGCGCGAGCGACCCTGCGGTGGTGGTCATCCGGTCGGCGGTGTCGATGTTGTCCTTGAGCAGAACGGGCACGCCGTGGAGCGGGCCGCGCGTGCGGCCGGCCGAGCGCTCGCGGTCGAGCGCCTCGGCGAGGCTCACGGCGTCCGGATTGGTCTCGATGATGGCGTGGAGCGAGGGGCCGGCGCGGTCGAGCGCGGCGATGCGCTCGAGATACTGCTCGACGATGCGGCGCGACGTCCAGCGGCCCGAGGCCATGCCGGCCTGGAGCTGGGCGGCCGTCACCTCCTCGAGCTCGAACGGCGCCGCCGGCGGGGGTGCCGCCGCCGCCCCCGAGCGGGGAGCCGCTCCGGAGCGCTTCACGCCGCCCGCGGCCGCGGCGCCGAGCACCGCGGCATGGCCCAGGAACGTCCGGCGGTCCAGGGGGTCGCGGTGCTCGGACATCGGCGGTGCGCTCAGGCCTTGAGTGGTACCGTCCGCGCCTTCGCCACCTCGACGGCCGGCGCCTCGATCCGCATGCCGTAGAACGAGCGATAGACGAAGTAGAGCGCTACCGCCAGGAACAGCGCCGCGAGGATGCGGCTCAGCCCGGCGCCCTGCTCCGCGGTGAGCGACACGGCGAGCTCCACCGCGAGCAGCCCGAACAGCGTGGTGAACTTGATGATCGGGTTGAGCGCCACCGAGCTCGTGTCCTTGAACGGGTCGCCCACGGTGTCGCCCACGACGGTGGCGGCGTGCAGGTCGGTGCCCTTCGCCTGGAGCTCGGTCTCCACGATCTTCTTGGCGTTGTCCCAGGCGCCGCCGGCGTTGGCCATGAAGATGGCCTGGTACAGGCCGAACAGCGCGATCGAGATCAGGTAGCCGATGAAGTAGTACGGCTCGACGAACGCGAACGCGAGCGTCGCGAAGAAGACGGTCACGAAGATGTTGAACATCCCCTTCTGCGCGTACTGGGTGCAGATCTCCACCACCTTCTTGCTGTCCGCCACCGACGCCTTGGTGGACCCTTCCAGCTTGATGTTCGCCTTGATGAACTCGACGGCGCGGTATGCGCCGGTGGTCACCGCCTGCGTCGAGGCGCCGGTGAACCAGTAGATCACGGCGCCGCCGGTGATGAGGCCCAGCAGGAACGGTGGGTGCAGGATGGACAGGTTGGCGAGCAGTTCCGGCCGCAGCCCCTCGGTGAGCGCCAGGATGATCGAGAAGATCAGCGTCGTCGCGCCCACCACCGCGGTGCCGATCAGCACCGGCTTGGCCGTGGCCTTGAAGGTGTTCCCCGCCCCGTCGTTCTCCTCGAGGTGCTGCTTGGCCAGCTCGAACTGGGGCGTGAAGCCGAAGTCCCGCTTGATCTCCCCCTCGATGCCGGGGAGCTGCTCGATGGTCGAGAGCTCGTAGACCGACTGGGCGTTGTCGGTCACCGGCCCGTAGGAGTCCACCGCGATGGTGACCGGGCCCATGCCGAGGAAGCCGAATGCCACCAGCCCGAACGCGAACACCGCCGGAGCCAGCATCAGGCTGCCGAGACCCAGCGTGCTCACGCCGAAGGCGATCGCCATCAGGGCCACGATGACGAGGCCGAGCCAGAAGGCGCTGAAGTTGCCCGCCACGAAGCCCGACAGGATGTTGAGCGAGGCGCCGCCTTCCCGCGAGCTGGTGACCACCTCGCGCACGTGGCGGCTGTCCACCGACGTGAACACCTTGACCAGCTCGGGAATGATCGCGCCCGCCAGCGTGCCGCAGGTGATGACGGTGGAGAGCTTCCACCAGAGCGACGGGTCGCCCCCGATGTCGGGGATGAGCAGGTACGAGACCACGTAGGTGAGCACCACCGAGACGATCGAGGTGAGCCAGACCAGCGTGGTGAGCGGCACCTCGTAGTTCATCCGGGCCACGTGCTCGTACCTGGTCCGCGCGATGGCCTCGTTGATGAAGTAGGACAGCGCCGCGGCGATGATCATCATGATCCGCATGGCGAAGATCCAGACCAGCAACTGCACCTGCACGCCCGGCTCCGTCACCGCCAGCAGGATGAACGTGATGAGGGCGACCCCGGTGACGCCGTAGGTCTCGAACCCGTCCGCCGAGGGGCCCACCGAGTCGCCGGCGTTGTCGCCGGTGCAGTCGGCGATGACGCCGGGGTTCCGCGCGTCGTCCTCCTTGATCTTGAAGACGATCTTCATCAGGTCGGCGCCGATGTCGGCGATTTTGGTGAAGATGCCTCCCGCCACGCGGAGCACCGCCGCGCCGAGGGACTCGCCGATCGCGAAGCCGATGAAGCAGGGCCCGGCGTACTCGCCGGGGATGAAGAGCAGGATGGCGAGCATCAGCACCAGCTCGATGCTGATGAGCAGCATGCCGATGCTCATACCCGCCTTGAGCGGGATCTGATAGCAGGGATACGGCTTCCCGCGCAGGCTGGCGAAGGCGGCGCGCGAGTTGGCGTAGGTGTTCACCCGGATCCCGAACCACGCCACCGCGTAGCTGCCGGCCATGCCGATGAGGCTGAACAGCAGGATGACCACCACCCGGCTGAGCGGGTACCCATGCACGGTGGCGCCCGACGCGTCCACCGTGCTGGCCAGCTTGCCGAAGTAGACCGCCACGGCGATGCCGATGAAGACCCAGAGGATCAGCAGGAACCGGCCCTGGGTGAGCAGGTACGTCTTGCAGGTCTCGTAGATCAGCTCCGACACCTCGAGCATCGAGCGGTGCACCGGCAGCCGCTTGAGCTGGGTGGAGATCACGAGCCCGAAGGCGAGACCCAGGGCGCAGACCAGGAGGCCCCAGAGCAGCAGCGTGCGGCCGTTGATGCCGCCGAGAAACGTCGCCTGTCCGAGGTCCGGGAGGACGAGGGCCGCCTCACCGCCGGCGTGCTGCGCCGGCCCGGCGGATTCCTGGGCCATGAGCAGGGACAGCGGCAGCCCGCCGGCGAGCAGCGCCGCCAGCACCGGGAGGATGGACGAGACGGCACGGCGAAGGGCCGGGCGCGGGAAGATCATCGGGCAACGCCTCCAGAGAGAAGGGTCATGCGGGAACGAAAATCAGTACGCGCCGATCGGTCGGTGGCCCGGATCGGCCATCGTGTGCACGAGGGTCAGGAAGCGCTTGGCCAGCTTGTCGGCCTCGCTCTCCGCGACCTGATTGGTCTCCACCGTGACGAACGTATAGTGGCCGCCCTCCGCGTCCGCGGTGACGCCGATCTGGCCGATGGTGCCGGTGAACCGGCGCCGCCTCGGCAGCTCCTCGACCGGCGCGAGCCGCGCGCCGAAGAACGCCGTGGCCCGCGCCAGGACGGCGTCGGGGGGGAGCTGGGTGCGGTGGAAGTATTTCATGTCGGTCGTGAGTCGCCAGTCGCCGGTCGCCAGTCGTCAGTCGTAGGGGTACGACTTACGCCTTAGGACTGACGCCCGACGACTGGTCAGTCTCCTGATAGTACTCCATCCCCAGATGCGTGATCTGCTCCTCCCCCATCAGGTACCGCAGCGTGTTCTTCAGCTTGGTCTGCTGGATGAACAGGTCGTGCTCGGGGTAGAGGCCCGGGGCCACCTGCGGGCTCTTGAAGTAGAAGGACAGCCACTCCTGGATGCCGCTCAGGCCGGCACGCTGCGAGAGGTCGAAGAACAGCGCCAGGTCGAGCACCAGCGGGGCGGCCAGGATCGAGTCGCGGCAGAGGAAATCGACCTTGATCTGCATCGGGTAGCCCAGCCACCCGAAGATGTCGATGTTGTCCCAGCCTTCCTTGTTGTCGCCGCGCGGGGGATAGTAGTTGATCCGCACTTTGTGATACAGGTCGCCGTAGAGCTCGGGATAGAGCTTCGGCTGGAGGATGAAGTCGAGCACGCCGAGCTTCGATTCCTCCTTGGTCTTGAAGCTCTCGGGATCGTCCAGCACCTCGCCATCCCGGTTGCCGAGGATGTTGGTCGAGTACCAGCCCGCCACGCCCAGCATTCGCGCCTTGAACATCGGCGAGAGCACCGTCTTGACCATCGTCTGGCCGGTCTTGAAGTCCTTGCCGCCGATCGCCACGCCCTTCGACTTGGCCAGCGCCACCATGGCGGGGAAGTCGCAGGTCAGGTTGGGCGCGCCGTTCGCGAACGGGACGCCCTCCTGGATGGCGGCCCAGGCATAGAGCATCGAGGGGGCGATGGACGGATCGTTCGCGTCCATCGCGCGCTCGAAGGCCTCGAGCGTCTCGTGGGCCGGGCCGTGGCTGATGAAGATCTCGGTCGAGGCGCACCAGACCACCACCAGGCGGTCGCAGCCGTGCCGCGCCTTGAAATCGCGGATGTCCTTCCTGAGCGCCTCCGCGAGGGCGCGCTTGGTCTTGCCGGCCTTGACGTTCTTGCCCTCGAGCCGCTTGACGTAGTTCTGGTCGAACACCGCCGGCATCGGCTGGATCGCCTTGAGGAACTCGGCGATGGGCTCGAGGTGCTCGTGGCGGTCGAGCACACCGGCCTCCCGGGCGGCGGTGTAGGCGTCGTCCGGCACCGGGTCCCAAGCGCCGAAGACGAGATCCTCGAGGGCCGCGAGCGGGACGAACTCCCGGATCAGGGGCGCACGCGCCTCGGTCCGCTTGCCCAGCCGGATCGTGCCCATCTGGGTGAGTGAGCCGATGGGCCGGGCCGCCCCGCGCCGCACGTTCTCGACGCCGGCGATGAATGTGGTCGCCACGGCGCCCAGCCCGACGCAGAGCACCCCAAGCTTTCCCTGGGCCGGCGCAATGCGCCGGCCGGTCTGATCCGCCACGAGCTAACGTCCTTTCGCGAGAGTATCGAGCGGCATGCCGGCGTCCCGCGCGGGGGACGGCTCGGGCACGCCATCGGCGGTCCGGTAGACGTACACGAACCGCTGGATCACGGTGATGACCGAGGCCACGGCCAGGAGGGCCACGATGGCTTCGAGGAGCAGCGCGTGCGGCCCCGCCCCGAACACCAGTGACGCCACCCCGACCAGCAGGATTCGCTCGGCGCGCTGGGCGATCCCCACCTTGCACTCGAGCCCGAGTCCTTCGGCCCGGGCCCGGGCATAGGAGACCAGCAGCGAGCTGAGGATGGCCACCATGCAGGCGATCGTCGCCGCGACCCGGTGGGCGACGTCGGGAGCCGTCAGGAAGTACGCGCCGATGCCGATGAAGGTGGCCCCGTCTCCCACCCGATCGAGCGTCGAATCGTAGAAGGCGCCGAACCGGGTGACCATGGCGCCACCCCGGGCGACCTGGCCGTCCAGGGTGTCGGCGACCCCGCTCAGCAGGAGCAGCAGGCCGCCGGTGCGGATGTGGCCCGTCCCGAACACCGCCGCGGATATCAGCACCAGCCCGGTGCCGACCGTGGTGATGGTGTTCGGCCGCACGCCGGACCGGATCAGCCGCGCCACCAGCGGATCGACCGCCGCGTAGAACGGCTTCTCCAGGGCACCGAGCAGCTTCACGTCGCTTCCGACTCCCGGATAGGATGTGGGCGGCCGGCCACCGCGACCCGTAACCGGGCGAAAGGATAATCGGCAGAACCGGTTAGGCGCAATCGGACCGCGCCAGCGGAACCGGCGTCACGCCCCGAGCGAAGCGAGCGACCTACTCCGCCTCGCTCGGAGACCAGCCGAGAAGCTCCCTCGCTCCGCTCGGGATGACAGTTCGCACCGGGACGACCGTTTTAACCCGCGCCCTACTCCGGATACAGCAGCACCCCGCGCCTCCGTTCGCGGAAGCGCTCGAGCGCCGGCGCCCACCCCCGGACGATGTCCTCGGGCGCGATGTTCGCCTCGACCTGCTCCCGCAGCCGGGGCCCACCGGCCAGCCGGTCGAACTGTCGCGGGATCCACTGGAACCGGTCGCCGTGCACGGCCCGGATCGCAGCCAGCAGATGCATGGCGGCGGCAGTCGGATCGTATGCGCCAGGATCGGTGGTCACGAGCCGGATCCCGGCGAGCAGCGTGTCGGCGTACTTGCCGTCTCCCGGGTGCCCGGGCGTGAAGGTGACGCCCGCGAACCGCACGCCCGGAAGCCTTGCCCGCCGCACTCGCGCCAGCACCGCCGAGGTGTCCAGCCACGGCGCCCCGATCTGCTCGAAGGGCGCGGCCGAGCCGCGGCCCACACTCAGGTTGGTGCCCTCGAACAGGCACAGGCCCGGGTAGTGGTACAGGCTCTCGACCGACCGGAGATTCGGACTCGGCGGCACGAACGGCAGCCCGGTGGCTTCGAGTCCTTCGGCTCGCCGCCATCCCGAGACGGGCACCACGGCGAGGTCGGTCGTGAGCCCCAGGTCCGATCGCGCCAGCCGCGCGAGCTCGCCCAGCGTCATGCCATATCGCATCGGCACCGCGAGCAGCCCCACGGGCGACGCGTACGCCGGGTCGAGCACGTTTCCCTGCACCGCCCCGCCGATCGGGTCGGGGCGGTCGAGCACCACCACCCGAGTCCTTCGCCGGGCCGCCGCCCGCATCACCTCGACCGTCGTGAAGAGATAGGTGTAGTAGCGGGCACCCACGTCCTGCAGGTCCACGAGCAGGAGGTCCACCCCCTCGAGCATCGCGTCGGTGGGGGCGGTATTCCGGCCGTACAGACTATAGATTGGTAGCCCAGTAGCCGAATCGATCGACGAGGCGACCACCGCGCCCGGCTCGGCGGCGCCGCGGAAGCCGTGCTCGGGGCTGAACAGCGCCACGAGCCGGACGCCCGCCGATCGCAGGCGCACCACGTCGCTGATCCCTTGTGCATCCACGGCCGCCTGGTTGGTCACCAGCCCGACCCGCCGGCCGTGCAGCATCGCCAGGCTGTCGGCCAGCAGCACGTCGATGCCAGGCCGCACCGTGCCGGTGGCCGGCGCAAGGGCCGCGGGGCCGCGCGCCCCGCAGCCCAGCGTCCATCCGCAGAGTCCCAGTACCACGAGAGATCTGTGCACGCCAAGCACCTCGCGCTTGCAATGGTATGGCTCGTCGGCTGCGGGCCGGCACCGGTCGCCGGGCCCGTGCCGGTCAGCGCACCCGGCATGACGGCCGCCGGCATCGACAGCCTGCTCGACACGCTGCCGCTGCGCGACCGGGTCGCGCAGCTCGTCATGCCCTGGATTCCCGGCACCTACGCGGCGGTGGACGATCCCGAGCTCGCGCGGACGCTCGCCTGGGTGGATTCGCTCCACGTGGGTGGACTGCTCGTCTCGGTGGGATCCCCGCTCGACATCGCGGCGAAGCTTAACTATCTGCAGCAGCGCTCGCCGCTGCCGCTCCTCATCGGCTCCGACCTCGAGAGCGGCACGGCGTTCCGGCTGATCGGCGGAACGCCCTTCCCGCCCAACATGGGCGTCGCGGCCGGCGGCGGCGAGCTGGCGGCGTACGACATCGGGACGATAACGGCCAGGGAGGCACGCGCCGTCGGCATCCACATCACCTTTTCCCCCGATGCCGACGTCAACAGCAATCCGGACAACCCCATCATCAATCTCCGCTCGTTCGGCGAGGACCCGCGCGCGGTGAGCCGTCTGGTGGCGGCGGCCGTGCGCGGCATCCAGGACCACGGGCTGCTGGCCACGGCCAAGCACTTTCCCGGGCACGGCGACACCGACGTCGACACCCACCTGGACCTTCCCGCCACGACGGCCACCTGGGCCCGGCTCGACTCCGTGGAGCTGCGGCCGTTCCGCGCCGCGATCGACGCCGGCGTCGCGGCGATCATGTCGGCGCACATCGCGCTTCCCACGGTCGACGCCGGGGTGCACCGGCCCGGCACGCTCTCGCCGGTGGTGCAGACGGCCATCCTGCGGGATTCGCTGGAGTTCCGCGGCCTCGTGCTCACGGACGCGCTCAACATGGGGAGCCTGGTGCGGAACTATACGCCGGCCACCGTGGCGGTCGAGGCGCTCCGCGCCGGCGCCGACATTCTGCTCCAGCCGGCGGACCCGGCCGTGGCGATCGACGCCGTCGTCGCCGCCGTACGCGACGGGCGGATCTCGCGCGAGCGGCTCGACCGCTCCGTCCGCCGCGTCCTCGAGGTGAAACGGAGCCTTGGCCTGTTCGCGCACCGCGGCGTGCGGCTCGACAGCATTCCCGCCGAGGTGGGCCGGGCGGAATACCTGGCGCGCGGCGCGCAGATCGCCACGCTGGGGATCGTGCTGGCCGAGGACCGGGACGGCACGGTCGATTCCCTTCGCGCGCGCCCCCAGCCGGTGGCGCTCGTGAGCTATGGGGACGACCGGAGTCCCACCGCCGGCGTCGCACTCGCCGCCGAGCTCAGGGCGCGTGGCTATGCGGTGAGCGGGTTTCGCCTGTCCCCGGCGAGCGGGGACGCCGGTTACGACTCCGCGCGTGTCGTGCTCGGACGCGCGCCGGTCGCGGTGTTCGCCGTCGCCATCCGGCCCGCGCCGTGGCACGCGAACGGGGTCAGCCTGCCGCCGGCGCTCGCCCGGCTGATCGACAGTACGTCCACGGCGCGACGCACGGTGCTCATTTCCGAGGGGACGCCCTACATGATCCGGGAGACGCCCGGCGTTTCCTCCTATCTGCTCGCCTGGGCGGCGGACCCGGTGAGCGAGACGGCGGCCGCGCGCGCGCTCGCCGGCGCCGCGCTGATCACTGGGCGTCTCCCGATCACGATTCCACCCCGCTACCCGCTCGGCGCCGGCCTCCGGCGCGGCGCCGACCTCGGCGCCCGGCCCTGACCCTCCGAGGAACCTGATGCACCTCGTCGCGTCCGACTGGTTGATCATCGTCCTCTATTTCGTCGCGTCGGCGGCGATCGGCCTGGCCTACACCCGGAAGGCCGGCAAGTCGCTGGCCGACTACTTCGTCTCCGGCCGCTCGCTGCCGTGGTGGCTGGCCGGGACTTCGATGGTCGCCACCACCTTCGCGGCCGACACGCCGCTGGTGGTCGCGGGGCTGGTGGCCAAGTACGGCGTGGCGGGCAACTGGCTCTGGTGGAACGGGGCGTTCTCCGGTGTGCTGACGGTGTTCTTCTTTTCGCGGCTCTGGCGGCGCGCGGGCGTGCTCACGGACGTCGAGTTCGCCGAGCTCCGCTACGGCGGCCGGCCGGCGGCGGTGCTGCGCGGATTCCGCGCGCTCTACCTGGCCCTCCCCATCAATCTGATCATCATGGGCTGGGTGACACGGGCGATGGTCAACATCCTCCAGATCACCCTCAACATCGATCCGTGGAAGGCGGCGATCTTCCTCTTCGGCCTCACCGCGCTCTACAGCGTGTTCGCGGGGCTCTGGGGCGTCATCGTCACCGATCTGTTCCAGTTCGTCTTCGCCATGGGCGGGTCCATCCTGCTGGCCGTGCTGGCCGTGCAGTCCGTCGGCGGGCTCGATGCGCTGACCGCCCGGGTCTCCGCGCACTTCGGCTCGACCGAGGCCGCGTTCGGGGTGATTCCGCCCCTCGACGCGCCCTGGCTGCCGATCACGACCCTGCTGGTCTGGCTCAGCGTCCAGTGGTGGGCGGCGTGGTACCCGGGCCAGGAGCCCGGCGGTGGCGGGTATGTCGTGCAGCGCATCCTCTCGACCAAGGATGAGCGGAGCGGACTCCTGGCCACGCTGTGGTTCACCATCGCCCACTACGCGCTGCGGCCCTGGCCGTGGATACTGGTCGGGTTCGTGGGCCTGATCCGGTATCCCGGACTCGCCAACCCGGAGGACGGCTACGCGAAGGTGATGGTGGACATCCTGCCTTCGCCGTTCAAGGGCCTGCTGCTCGCCGCCTTCGCGGCGGCATACATGAGCACGATCAGCACCCATCTCAACTGGGGCGCGTCCTACCTGGTCAATGACGTCTACCTCCGGTTCATCAAGCCCGAGGCCAGCCCCCGGGCGCAGGTCGTCGCCTCGCGGGTGGCCACGGCGGTGCTGATGGTGTCTTCGCTCATCGTCATGGGATTCCTCAGCAGCGTCGAGCAGGGCTGGAAAATCCTGATCGGGATCGGCGCGGGGACCGGGCTGGTGTTCATCCTTCGCTGGTACTGGTGGCGGGTGAACGCGTGGTCGGAGATCAGCGCCATGGTAACCTCGTTCGTGGTCTCGCTGCTTCTGACCATCTTCGGCCACTCGCTGAGCGACACCAGCACTCCCGACTACGCCTTCACGATGCTTACCACCGTGGGGGTCACGACCGTGGTCTGGCTCGCGGTCACGCTGCTCACCGCGGCCGAATCGGAGGCGACCCTGGACCGGTTCTACCGTCAGGTTCGGCCGGGTGGCCCGGGCTGGCGGCGGGTGGCCCTCCGGCTGGGGTACGGCGATGACCGGATCCCCGGCGGCGCGCTTTCCTGGATGAACTGGGTGGCGGGACTCGCGACGGTCTATGCGTCGGTGTTCGCGGTGGGCGCGGCAGTGACCGGATCACCCCGGCGCGGGCTGCTCTATGCGGCCGTGGCGGTTGCGGCTTTCCTGTTGATTCAGCGCAACTTGCGGGCCGACGAGCAGCTCGCGGCCGGCGTTGACACGACGCTCGAGCCCCGGTTACGTTTCGACCCCGGAGAGTGACACCACCAGACGTTCTGGACGAAGGGGGCAACGCATGGCGGGCATCGAGCAGCAGGCCCCGGCCACGGGCTTCAATATGACCCTGACCGAACGGGCCGCTGAAGAGGTGCAGAAGTTCATGGTGCAGGAGCAGGTCGCGCCGGAGACGGCCGGCCTGCGCGTCAGTGTGCTTCCCGGCGGCTGCTCGGGCTTCAAATACAGCCTGAACATCGAGGAGCGCGCGCTGGACGACGACATGGTCCACGAGGTCAACGGCGTCCGCGTCTTCGTCGACGGCTTCAGCGCCCAGTACCTCAGCGGCATCACGATCGATTACGTCACCTCGATGCAGGGGTCGGGGTTCACGTTCAGCAATCCCAACGCCAGTGGTGGGTGCGGGTGCGGGAGCAGCTTCACGGCATAACTGCGGTAAGCAGTGAGCGGTAAGAGGGGGTGGTCGGAAGAGCGCAGCTCGCCGGGCCACCCCTCTTCCTTGGATGCCCGCTCGCGTCTCACCTCTTAGCGCTCACCTCTTACCGCTCACCGCCCTGTCCCCTCTCGACCTCGCCGTCATCGGGCTCTACTTCGCCGCCACGCTCGGCATCGGGCTGTGGAGCACCCGGCGCCAGGAGACGGCCGGCGACTACTTCCTGGGCGCCCGCAACCTCCCCGCCTGGGCTGTGCTCCTCTCGATCGTGGCCACCGAGACCTCCGCTCTCACGGTCATCTCCGTCCCCGGCATCGGTGCCCGCGGGAGCCTGGTGTTCCTTCAGCTCGCGTTCGGCTACCTGGTGGGCCGCATCGTCGTCGCGGGCTGGTTGCTGCCCGGCTACTTCCGGGGAGAGCAGGAGACGGCCTATGCCCGCCTCGAGACTCGATTCGGTCCGGGCACCCGCCGCCTCGTTTCGGTCGTCTTCCTGATTACGCGGTTCCTCGGCGATGGCGTCCGGATCTACGCCGGCGCGATCCCCCTCGCGATGGTCACCGGGTGGAGCATCCCGTTCTCCATCCTTGCCATGGGCGGCGTGACGCTGGTCTACACCTGGTTCGGCGGCCTCAAGGCCGTGGTCTGGGCGGATGTGGTCCAGCTCGCGGTTTACGTGGCGGGCGGCGTGGCGGCCCTGCTCATCGCGTGGCAGTTGGCGGGCGGCCCCGGCGTGGCGCTCGGTACCGCGGCAGCGGCGGGCAAGCTTCGGATCATCGACCTGTCGGTGGACCTGAGCTCCACCTACACGCTGCTGGGCGGGCTCGTAGGGGGCGCCATGCTCTCGGCTGCATCCCACGGCACCGACCAGCTCATCGTGCAGCGCCTGCTCGCCACCCGCTCGCTCAAGGATGCCCGCGTCGCCCTGATCGGCTCCGGTGTGGTGGTGATCGCCCAGTTCCTGCTCTTCCTGCTCGTCGGCTCGGCCATCTGGGCGGCCCATCTCGCGCCCGCCGGGCTGCCGGCCGACCAGATCTTCCCGCGCTTCATCGTGGAGCAGCTTCCCGCCGGGCTCGCCGGGCTGGTCGTGGCCGGGATCCTGGCGGCCGCGATGAGTACGATCAGCTCCTCGATCAACGCGCTCGCCTCCTCGATGACCCACGATCTGTACGCCGGCTGGACCGGCCGGCGGGACCCCGCGCATCTGCTCGTGGTCGGGCGGATCTTTTCCGCCGTCTGGGGCATCGGGCTCATCGGCGGCGCGCTCTTCTTCGAGCGCTACGCGGCGGGCAACGACACGCCGGTCGTGGTGCTGGCGCTCTCGATTGCCTCGATCACCTACGGCGCGCTGCTCGGCACCTTCCTGCTCGCCACCCGGTGGCCGCGCGCCCGGGGGCGCGACGTCGTCGGCGCGGTGCTCGTCACCGTGGCCGCGATGCTGGTGGTCGTGTTCGCCCGGCCCCTTGCCGGCATGGCGGGGCTGGACTGGCTCGGGCCGGTGGGCCGGCTCGCGTGGCCGTGGTACGTGCCGCTCGGCACGCTGCTGGCCGTCGGCACCGGTGTCGCCCTGAGCTATCTTCCGGACCGTGCCGCCCTGCCCACTTCACGGATGAGCGAACGGTGACCCGTATTCTGATCGGTGTCGATGTCGGAGGGACCAAAACCGCGGCCGCCGTATCCGACGGCGAGCGGATCGTGGCCCGCGCGGAAGGCCCCGGCGCCGCGGTGCGACCCGGTCGTGCGCTCGCGTCGGCGGGCGTCATCGCCGAAGTGGTGCGCCAGGCACTCGCCGGCGCCGCACGGCTCTCGGGCGACGTGCTTTACATCGGAGCCGCCGGCGCGGGCCGCGAGCCCGAGCGCGACGAGCTCCAGAAGGCGCTCCGCGCCGAGAACCTGGCCCCCATGGTCGTAGTGGCCACGGACATCGAGATCGCGCTCGCGGCCGCATTCGATGAGGCCCCGGGCATCGTCGTCAGCGCGGGCACCGGCAGTGTCGCCGTGGGCCGGGACCGCGCGGGGGTGCGCCACCGCATCGGCGGCTATGGCTGGCAGATGGGCGACGAAGGCAGCGGCTATGCGATCGGGCGCGCCGCCCTCGGCGCGGTGAGCCGCGCGGCGGATGGCCGGAGCCCGCGGACCGGGCTGAGCGCACGGCTGCTGTCGGCCACCCGGAGCGACGACTTCAACGCGCTCGTTCGCTGGGCAGCCACCGCCTCACCGGCCGAGGTGGCCGCGCTGGCTCCGCACGTGCTCGACATCGCCGCGCAGGCGGACCCGCTGGCGCAGGGTATCGCCGATTACGCCGCGCGCGAGCTGACGCAGCTCGCCATCTGCCTGCTGCCGGTCATGGAAGTCGACCCGCCGGTGCCCGTGGCAGTGACCGGCGGCCTGTTGTCGTCCGACGGTCCGCTGCGGCGCAGCGTCCTGACCCGACTTCGGGAGGAGCCGGGGCTCACGCCGGTGGAAGCACCGGTGGATGCCGTGGCGGGGGCGGTGAAGCTGGCGGAGCGCACCGGGCGCTGAGCGCCGGCGCGAACGTCGTCCCGCACGTCCTGCTACGCCGCCTCTTCGCTCCGCTCCGCCGCCGCGGCAGCCGCACGCAGCCGGCTGTGTCGCACCCCGTAGAAGAAGTAGACCACCAGCCCCAGCACCAGCCAGATCCCGAAGCGGATCCAGGTCACCCGCGGCAACTGGAACATCAGGTAGAGACACGCCACGATCGAGATCATCGGCGTCACCGGCACCCAGGGCGCGCGGAAGGGTCGCACCCGGTCCGGCTCCTGCCGCCGCAGCACGATCACACCGGCGGAGACCAGCACGAACGCGAACAGCGTCCCGATGTTGGTCAGGTCTACCACCTCGGCGATGTTGGCGAACGCCGCGAACACCGCCACGAACAGCCCCGTGAGAACCGTGCCGATGTAGGGCGTCTTGAACCGCGGATGCACCCGCGCGAGGAACGGGGGGAGCAGCCCGTCGCGCGACATGGACATGAAGATTCGCGGTTGCCCGAGCTGGAACACCAACAGCACGCTGCTCATCGCGATGACCGCGCCCAGCGAGACGATGAAACGCGAGATGGCCAGCAGCCGCGGCGAGCCGTCGGCCAGGGCGAGCGCGGTGATCATCGGCTCCGGGGTGCCGAGGCCCTGCCACGGCGCCATGCCGGTCATCACCAGTGCCAGCACGATGTACAGCACCGTGCAGACCACCAGGCTCATGATGATCCCGAACGGCATGTCGCGAGCGGGATCGCGCGCGTCCTCGGCCGCGGTGCTGGTGGCATCGAATCCGATGTAGCTGAAGAAAATGATGGCGGCCCCGGCGCTGATCCCCGCGAAGCCATTCGGAGCGAAGCCGCCGGTGGCCGGGTTGTTCCAGTTCACCGGCTGGATGAGCGTGCTGCCGACCGCGCAGAAGAACAGGATGATGCCGATCTTGAGCACCACCATCGCGGTATTCGAGTTGGCGCTCTCCTTGATCCCGATTACCAGCACCACGGTGATGAGTGCGACGATCAGAAATGCCGGGAGATTGGCGATGAGCGGGACGCCCAGCAGGTGCGGCGCGCTCGAGAGGGCGGACGCGAGGTAGCGGCTGCTCGCGTCCGTGGCGCCCGCGGCCACCGCCTCCGCCGCCATGTGGGCCGACCGGTAGTCGGTCGCGAGCCAGGCCGGCAGGTGCAGCCCGAAGTGGGTGAGCAGTTCCCGGAAGTACCCCGACCACCCGATCGCCACGCCGATGTTGCCGACCGCATATTCGATGATCAGGTCCCATCCGATGATCCAGGCGACGAGCTCGCCCAGGGAGGCATAGGCGTAGGTGTACGCCGAGCCGGAGATGGGCACCATTGCCGCGAACTCGGCGTAGCAGAGCGCCGCGAAGCCGCAGGTGAGCGCGGTGAGCAGGAACGAGAGCACGATCGCCGGCCCGGCGCCCGGCCGGACGGGATCGCCCACGATCGCCGTGCCGGTGGTGGCGAAGATGCCGGCGCCGATGGTGGCACCGACGCCGAGCGCGGTCAGGTGCCACTTTCCGAGCGAGCGCTTGAGTCCGCCACGCTCGAGGATGTCGTTCTCGCAGTCCTGTACCGATTTCCGGAGGAAGAGCCGGCTCATGAAGTCCTCAGCAAGGGAAGCGGCGGGCGGTGGAGTCAGGAATCGCGCTTGCCGGGCAGCGTGAACGTCACCGTCGTCGTCCCCGCCACTCGGCTGCCGTTCGGCGCCCGGGCAGGGGTGAATCGGAACGCGCGGATCACCTCGTCGAACTTGCGGGCGTAATCGTGATCGCCGATCGCCGGGTCCACTTCATAACGCTCCACCTGTCCGTCCACCCGGACCCAGAACGTCACGGCGAGCGACGCGCCGCGAAGCTCTTTCGGCGGCTTGTCGAAGGGAAGGGCAAAGTCGCGAAGTTCCGGCGGCCGGATCGATCCGCCTGACCCGCCGCCGCCCGCGCCGGGCCCTGCGCCGGCGCCCTGTCCCGGTCCGATCCCCTGCCCTGCCCTACCGCCCGCGCCCCCGCCTGTCCCCGGACCCGCACCAGGCGGGGCATTCGCCATCGAGGGGATGGAGGCCGCGGCACCGCGCGCGGGCGGGTGGCTATCGACCGGCTGGGACGGCGGTGCAGGGGCCTGGACCTCCGGCGGGGGCTTGGAAACGACGGGTGTGGGGGTGGGCGCCGGCTCGGGCCGCGGTCGCGGTGGCGCGACCGGCTGTGGCCGAGGCATCACCGGCTCGAGCGCCGGCGGGAGGGAAATATAGGCCACGCGGGAACCGCCGCCACCACCGCCGCCCCCGCCGCCTCGCGCGAGCGACTGCGGCTGTCCCGGCGCACCGGTGGCGGACCAGAGCCGCGCGCCGCCGAGAAGCAGCCCGGCGGCGGCAAGCGCGTGCAGCAGCAGCGAGATCAGCAAGCCGCCGTAGCGGCGGCGTGGCGCCGGCAGCGCGAGATCCAGTGGGGCGGGCGCGCGCGCGGGGACCGACGCCCGGTCCCCGCGCATGTGTTCGCTGGTGCTCACGGCACCGCCTATTTCGCCGCGTTCACTTCCTGCGGCGTGAAGCCGATGATCTGGACCCCGGCCCCCCGAGCGACGTCCATCGCGTTGATGACGTCCTGGTAGATCCGGTTCGGCCCCGCCTTGATGAACAGCAGCTTGGCCGGACGCTGGTCGTAGATCGCGTGGATCTGTGTGTCCAACTGGTCCTTCGGCACCGGCTGGCCGTTGATGGCGTACCCGCCGTCATCCGTCAGCTCCAGCACGATCTGGCTGGGTGGCGTCTTGGACACGGTCGGCGGCTCCGGTGGTGGAACCTGGACATCCATCGCCATCCTGGAGAGCGGCTGCGTGATCATGAAGATGATCAGCAGCACCAGCAGGATGTCGATCATGGGCACCACGTTGGGCTCGGAGCTGACGGTGCCGCGTCCTCCCGATGACATGCCTGCCATGTCAGTGCTTCTCCTTGTTCTTGTCGTCCGAGAAGAGCGCCCGCGAGCTCGGCTCCGTGATGGCCGCCATGACCCGCACGCCCGCCTGGCGCGCCGTCTCGACCGCCTCCTGCACCTTGGAGTACTTCAGCTTGTTGTCGGCCTTGAAGTACAGGATCTTGTCCTCGCTGCGCGCGGCGTAGATCGAGCGGAGCTGGTCCTGCAACGTCCCCGCCGCGATGGCGCGCCCGTTGAGGAAGTACCGCCCGGCCTCGTCGATCCCGAGCACGACCTCGTTGTCGCCTTCCGGCCTGGGGTCGAGGTTCTTCCCCTTCGGCAGCGTGGCCTTGAAGCCCGCCGCGATGAGCGGCGTCACGATCATGAAGATGATCAGCAGCACCAGCATGATGTCGATCATCGGCACCACGTTCGGCTCCGACCGGACCGAGGTCTGTCCGGTCTGCCCGACTGAGATCGCCATGGGCTAGCTCCTTCCCGTCGTGAAGGGGCCGGCGTCAGCCCGAGATCTGGCCACTGCCGGTCACCGCCTTCTGGGCCTGGAACTCCTTCGTGAAGATCGAGCGGCCGAACTCGCTGCCGACGCTCTTGATCAGATAGTCGATCAGCTCCTTGGAGCCGTACGTCATCTCGACCGAGAGGTTCTCGATCTTGGTCGTGAAGTAGTTGTACGCCCACACCGCCGGAATGGCCACCAGAAGGCCGAGCGCGGTGGTGATCAGCGCCTCGGCGATACCGGCCGAGATGCCGGCCAGGCCACCGGACGCGCCCTGAGCCGCCATGCCCGTGAACGCGTTGATGATGCCCATCGTGGTGCCCAGCAGGCCGACGAACGGCGCCGTGGCGCCCACCGTCGCGAGAATGCCCGTGCCGCGCTTGAGCTCCGAGAGCACGATCAGCATCTGGCGCTCGACCGCGCGCTCGGCGGAGTTGATGTCGGCCGCCGTGATGGTGGCGCGGTCGCGCAGGAGCGGCTTGACCTCGAACAGCGCCTCGCCCACCACGCGGGCCAGGTGGCTCTTCTTGTTCTTTTCGGCCAGCGAGATGGCCTGGTCGAGGTTCTCCTCCTGAATGGCGCGGGAGAACTGGGGCGCGAAGGCCCGGGTGGCTCGCTGGGTCCGGGCGAAGCTGATCCACTTCGTGATCATCACGGTGAGCGACCAGATGGACATGATGGCGAGCACGAAGACGATGAACTTGGCGAACCAGCCCATCGTGTGCCAGAGCGTGATCAGATCGAGATTCATGTTCTCTCCTCAGGAGATCGAGTCACTACTGCCCGACTTTGAACGAGATGCGCTGCTGAACCAGTTGCCGGACCGGCTGTCCCTTGAACTTGGCCGGCTTGAACACGCCCTTGGTGATGGCCTCCTTGGCCGGCTCGACGAACGCCGGGTGCGTGGTCTTCAACACCTTGAAGGAGTTCGGCTCGGCGTGGCCGGTGGTGTCCACCACGTACTGCAGATCCACCGACCCCGCGATCCCGGCGCTCTGGAGCACCGGCGGGTAGCGCGGCGTGGGAATCGAGATGGGCTGGACCGGGTCGTCGAGCTGCGCCTCCAGGAACACCTCGCCCGAGACCACCGGCGCCGTGCCTCCCACGATGCCCTTCGCGATCCCGCCCTCGACGCCCTTGCCCGTGAAGTCCTTCGGATCGAACGGCTTCTGGTCGAGGTCGACCGGCGGAATGTCCTTCGGGATATCGGTCGGCGCCACCACCGTCTGGAAGCCCTTGGGCGGCGGGTTCGCGCTCACGACGACGTCCGGCGGAGGCTGCTCCGGCGGCGGGGGCGGCGGGGGCGGCGGCTTCAGGAACACCATGGTGGTGTCCACGGGCCGGTTGGTCATCGTCTCCGCGACGCCCTGGGTCGCCTTCACGGCGGCGAAGATCAGGGCACCGTGCACGAGCACCGACACGGCCGTCTGCCCCACGGTCCGCTTGGACTTCTGCTTCGATTCGATCAGGTTCTCGAACACGCAACTACCTCCATGAAGGGAGGGTGATCGTGCCGAGCAAGCTAGCACCCGACCGATGGCATCTCCGTAGCCCGAAGATGACAATTCCATGTCAGTCGAATTAACCGTTCCGTGTCGTCGCGCGGGGAAGTCGCACCGTGAAACTCGTGCCTCGCCCCGGCCGGCTCTGCACCGTGATGGAGCCGCCGTGCGCCTCGGCGATCCACTTTGTGATGGATAGCCCGAGTCCGGTGCCGGGCCGCTCTCCGGTGCGGGAGCGCGCGGGATCGGCCCTCCAGAACCGCTCGAAAATGTGAGGTAGATCACCAGGCGCGATCCCGATGCCCGTATCGCGCACCATCAGGCTCACGGCATCGCGCCGCTCGGTAAGCGCCAGGTCGACCGTGCCCCCCTTTCGGGTGTACTTGATGGCGTTGGTTACCAGGTTGAGCAGCATCTCCCGGATCCGGTGCGGGTCCACGGCCAGCAGTACGGGCTGGTCCGGCATGCTGCTGGTAACGGTGATTCCCGCGCTCTCCCCCAGAATGCCCGCAGTCTCGGTGACGTCCGCCAGCAGGTCGCGGAGATCCGATTCCTCCACTGCCAGCGGCGCCCGGCCTTCGTCGGCTCGCGCGAGCGTGAGCAGGCTCTCCACCAATTCGGTCATCTCGTTGATCTGCGCCAGCGTTTCGTCCAGCGACTGCATGATCTCGCCCGGGACGCCCGGGTGGACCAGCGCGCGCTCCACGCCCGCCCGGAGCACCATGAGCGGCGTCTTGAGCTCGTGGCTCGCATCGGCGGTGAACCGGTGCAGGCTCGCGAAGCTCTGCTCCAGCCGGGCCAGCATCCCGTTCACGGTGAGGGCGAGGCGGGACATCTCGTCGCCCGAGAGCGGCACGGCGAGGCGCCGGTGAAGGCTGGTGCCATCCGAGATGGCGTCCACCTCATCCATGATCCCCTGTACCGGCCGAAGCGCCGTGCCAGCGAGCCAGTACCCGATCAGTCCCGCGGCGGCGAGGATGAGCGGCGCGATGATGATCATCGAGCGCAGCAACTGCGCCGGGCCGAGAGCGGCCTGGGCGATTGGGGTGGCCACGAGCAGGCCGCCGATCTCGGGGCCGGCCGCCTCCACCCGGACCGCGAGGTAGCGCGCTCTCCCGCCCTCGCCCAGCGACAGCGAGCCCGCGCGCTTGGGCAGCCGGAGCGAGTCGAGCGGTCCGGTGAGGCTCTCGAGTGCATCGGCGCTCAGCGTGCGGGCGGCCTCGGAGAGCGCCAGGACCTTGCCGGTGGTATCGGTCACCACCAGGTAGTCGCGCACCGCCTCGAGATACGCGCTGATGCCGGGGTCGAGCGAGGGACTGGTGCCTGCGGTGGTCACGATCCGCCCGAGCACGTTGTAGGACTCGCTGAGCCAGCGGGTGGCCAGGTCCGCCTCGAGCGCCAGTCGCTGGTCCAGCTCCCGCAGGCTCGATTGCCGGCGCTCGAGGTAGAGCAGTCCGCCGAAGGTCAGCACCGTCACGCCGAGCGCGACCGTGTACCACACGGTGAGCCGCGACCGGATCGTGTTCACCTCAGACCTTCACGACGTACCCGACGCCGCGCACCGTGTGCACCAGCTTCTGCGCCTGGCCCGAGTCCACCTTCTTGCGGAGCCGGTTGATGACCACGTCCACGATGTTGGTGCCCGGATCGAAGTGGTAGTCCCACGCGTACTCGGTGATGAGCGTGCGGGACATGACCCGTCCCGCGTGACGCATCAGGTACTCGAGGACGGTGTACTCCTTGGGGGTGAGATCGATCCGCTCTCCCGCCCGGTGGACCTCCCTCGTCGCGGTGTCGAGCTCGAGCTCGCCCACCCGGAGCACCGGGTCCTGGATCGCCTGCGGACGCCGTCCGAGCGCCTCGACGCGCGCCAGGAGCTCCTCGAAGGCGAACGGCTTGGTGACGTAATCGTCCGCCCCCGAGCGGAGCGCCTGCACCTTGAAATCCACGGCGTCCTGCGCGGTCAGCACCAGGATCGGCGTGGTGGTGCCGCGGTCGCGCAGGGTGCGGAGGACTTCCAGGCCGCTCATCCCCGGCAGCCGGAGATCGAGCACGAGCAGATCGTAGTGGCCGCCGGAGGCGAGCCGCAGCCCTTCCATCCCGTCGTCCACCAGGTCCGCCTGGTAGTGGTGCTCCTCCAGCCCGCGCTTGACGTACTGGCCGACGGTGCGGTCGTCCTCGATCACCAGGATTTTCATGCGTGGACCGGAAGATGGACCCGGAAGCGGGTGCCACGTCCGGGGGCGCTGTCGACCTCGATGCGGCCGCGGTGGTCGGCCACGATGCCGTAGCAGATCGACAGGCCGAGCCCGGTGCCGCGGCCGGGTGGCTTGGTGGTGTAGAACGGTTCGAAGATCCTGCTCTGCTCCGCCGGCGGGATGCCGGCGCCGGTGTCCTCGATCTCCACGACGACCTCATCCGGGCGGCCGGGGCTCGGCCCGGTGCGAACGGTCAGCTGGCCGCCCTGTTCCATGGCGTCGAGCGCGTTGAGCATGAGCGCCATCAGCACCTGAATGAGCTGTTCCTGGCTCCCGATCGTCTCCGGCAGCCCGGGCGCGAGCGCGCGCGCCACCTGCAGCCGCTTGAAGCGCTGGTGGTGCTTGAGGAGAAAGAGCGTCTCCTCGACCAGGGCGTTGAGCGCGATCGGCCGCCGGGGCGTCGGCTTCGGCCGGCTGAAGTCGAGCAACCCGTCCACGATCCGGGTGCAGCGGTCCACCTCGCGGTCGATGATCGCGAGATACTCCGCCACCGGCCCGTCCACGCCTGTCCCCGCCAGCCGGCCCTCGATGGCCGCCACGCACGCGCTGATCGTGGCCAGGGGATTGTTGATCTCGTGCATGACGCCCGCGGCGAGCTGCCCGATGGCCGCGAGCTTCTCGCGCTGCAGGATCTGCCCGTGGACCCGGTGCCACTCCGTCACGTCCTCGCCGATGGTGATGACGTGGGTGATCGCGTCCCCATCGAGCCGCATCGGGATCTTGCTCAGCCGGAAGAACCGTGCTTCGCCGGCCAGCCGAACCTCCTGTTCCGTCTGCTGGATCTCACCCGTCTCGAAGACGCGATCGAATTCGGCACGGAGCTGCTCGGCCGGCTGCCGCGTGAGCACGTCGAACACCGGCCGGCCGACGACATCGTCGCGGCGCAGCCCCTGGGTGCCCGTCTCCCGCTTGCGGTTCCAGCTCTGGATGCGGTAGTCGCGATCCACCACGTAGAGGCCGAGCGGCAGGCTGTCCACGATCAGGCTGGTGAACCGGCGGTGCTCCTCGATCTCGCGCGACTGCGCCGCGACCTCGCCCGCGAGATCGGCCGAGAGCTCCACCGCGGCCAGGTACGGCGAGAGGAAATCGGCCACGATCGCCAGCACCTGGCGCTCGGACGCACCCGCGGATGCGCTCTCGCCCACCTGAGCTTCCAGCAGGCCGAGCCGCGTGCCCTCGTGCTCGAGCGGCAGCCGACACCACCCTGCGCCGAGCGGCAGGGTGTCGGGTGACCGGATCCCGTCCCTCGGCCCCGGCGCCGGCGGGACGTGCACGGGGCGGAAAACCGGCGTGGCGGTATCGCGAAACCAGACCGCCACCGCCGCCGCCGGCAGCCCCTCGCGCAGGGTTTCGGCGACGGCGGTGAGCGTCGCCTCGGTCCCGAGCCCCTCGTTGAGGAGCCGGGCGATGGACCCGACCAGGGCGAGGTCAGCGTGGCCCACGCGCTCCCCCGGGTCGCGAGACGGTGGCGGCCAGACTCAGGATCTTCCACTCGCCGCTGATGCGCCGGAGCACCAGGTGCTCGATCCATTCGCCGCTGCGGACCGAGCCGGCGACGGGGAGGAGCCGTCGGGTGGTGAGCCACACCGCCGCAAGGTCGCCGTCCTGCCGGTAGTCCGAGCGGAGCACCCGGACGTCGAACCGTCCGGGGTCGAGCCCGTCCGTCCGCCGCGCCAGCGCCGCGAGCGCGAGATCCACGGGCACGGCCTGATGGCCGCCCGCGGTGGTGAGGACGAATGGGCCCGAGTAGATCGCGTCGGACCAGAAGAGCGCCCGGGCGCCGGCCCAATCGTGGTCGGAGAGGGTGCGCGCGTAGCGGGAGACGAGCGCCTGGACCGCCTCCTCGTCCTGGCGCGTGCCGGTCGGCGTGTGGTCCTCGATCCGGCAGCCCGCGGCGAGCAGCAGGCCGAGGCACAAGACGGTGCGGCGGAGACGCGTCATCGGGATCCCTGGTGGGGTGCTGAAAGCGTAACGTATCACCCGCGGAGCAGGAAGCGCACTTCGTGCCGGTCGTGCGATTCGAAGCGCGCACGAGCCCCGGCAAGCTGCACGTCGTCCACCTCGGTGGCCGCCACCTCGTTGCCCCGCACGCCGACGGAGAGCACCAGTCGCGGGCCGAACAGGTGCGCCGTCCGGAGCACGAGCGCAGCCGGCCGGCGGCGCAGCTCGAGATCGAGGAGGGCTCGTCCGACGCGGAGCCGGCGGAGGGCGACGCCGCTCCAGCCGGCGGGGAGCAGCGGCGCGAGCGCGAGCGCCGCATTCGGCGCATCAGGTTCGAGGCCCCAGAGCGCGGCCACCGCCTCGAGCAGTGCGGTGCCGGCCCCCGTGCCGGGGAGCGCGCCGGGAGCGCGCCGGAGCGTGGCGGCCGCGGCCTCGAGCACCGCGTGCGATTCGACCGGTGCGGCGTCGGGCCCGGGCACGACCCGCTGCCGGAGCGCCCCGAGCCCCGCGGCGCCGGCGCCGTCCACCACCTCCTCGAGCGCATCGAGCACACGCTCGCGAGGTACGGCGGCTCCATCGTCGCGGGCGGCGAGGTATGCCACCGCCCGGCGGAACGGCTCGCGCTGGCGCCTGAGCGCCTCGAGCTCGCCCGTCCACGCCAGGAACCGCTCGGCCAGCTCGAGAAACGCGATCGTGCTCGCGGGGTCGGCAGCGGAGGAAAGTCCGCCGAGTGGATCGTGGGCGCCGATCCCGCCGTCGGCGCGCTGCGCCTGCGCCAGGAACTTGAGCAGCTCGCGGGCAGGATCGCGATTGCCGGCGACGAGCTGGGCCGCCGCCGCCGCGCACGCGCCGGCGCCGAAGCACCACGCGTCGTCCCCCGCGCCGCGCGGACAGGCGGCGAGCAGCGATCGGCCGATCCCCGGCGCGCCGATGAGCGCCTCGTCGCCGCGCTGGCGGGCCCACTCGAAGCCGCGCGCGAGCAGCTCGTCGGGCGCCTCGAACGCGGTGCCGTAGCGGGTGAGCTGCGCCGCCTTGCGGCCGCGCGCCGCCGCCAGCCCCGCGATGCCGTCGCGCGCGAGCACCCGCCCCGAGCGCTCGAGCTCGTCCCGATCGATCCCGGCCATGGCGACGATCCGGAGCGGTGTCGTCCCGGTGCACCGCACGCGGACGGTGGGCGCTTGCGGGGGTTCGCCGTGCTCTGCCGACAGGCGCCCGCCGGTGACGGCAAAGAGCGCCCGCGGCCCGCCGGCCGACTCGACGCGCAGGGCGAGACCGTCCGGCGCCACCGAGAAGATCAGATCTCCGTACGAGCCCTCCGGGTAGGGCCACGCCCGGCGCAAATCGGCTTCCCACTCGGCCTCCAGCGGGATGCCGGGCTGGCCCCCGATCTCCCACACGGCAACCGGTACGTCGGGTGCCGCCATCCAGCGCTCGAGCAGCCGGTGGCTTCCCAGTGCCAGCCCGCCGGCGATCCCGTCCGCGGCGATGTGTTCCGGCGCGCAGGGGATCGCGTCCCGCACCGCCGCCGCGTGCATGACGCGGAACGGCGGTGCCCACACCTCCCGGCTCCCCGTCGCGGGTCGCGCGGTGATGAGGAGCCGCCGGCCGGCGTGCGTCCAGGCCGCGGCCGGAGTGAGGTCGAGCGCGGGCATCGAGCCGGGCGGCCACGCGTCGCCGGGCGCGGCCGGAACCCGATCGCCGCTCACCGTGCGGAGCGCCCGCTCGCCCGGCGGCGGCCAGAGGGCCGCCGGGCCGCGGGCGCGGTACGGCACCGCCTCGCCGATCAGCGCATTCGCGAGCATGACCTCGGCCTCGCCTGGTGAGTGCATCGGTTCGGCGGACAGGAGCGACGGATGCAACGCCAGGCACAGCACCCCACCCCCGCCGACGGCGTACTCCCATGCGAGAATCCGATCCGGTTGCAGGGTCAGCCCGCTGCGCGCGACCGCCACCACGCCACCGTCGAGCGGCCGCGTGCCGTCGTAACAGCACAGAGCTTCGGCCGCTGGCGGGCGGAGCACGGCCCCGCCGCGAAGCCCCGCGAACAGGGGATGCGCGCCGAAGCCGGCCAGACCGAAGTCCGCCGGCGGCGGCTGCCCGAGCTCGATTGTCGTGGGAGGGGCGCGCTCGAGGCCCAGCACGGTCGGCAGCACGGCGGCGGCACCCGTCGCCAGCAGGCGCCCACCGGCCTCGAGCCAGGCGAGCAGCCGCGCGTCCGCCTCGACGCTACCACGCAGCCATAGCACGTCCGTGTCGTCGAGCGGCACGTCCTGCAGGCGCTCGTGGCGCGAGGCCCGGCCCACGGGGAGCATGTTCAGCCAGCCGAGCAGCGCGTCGAGCTCCAGCGCGCCGCGGCCCGCGTCGCCCCGACGGGGCTCGGCCACCAGCCCCACCCGCCGCACCGCTATTGTAGCGCGCGCAGCTGCTCGAGGAGCTCCGCGTTTTCCCGGCGCGTACTCGGGGTGGTCTCGGCATACGTCCACCGGACCACGCCGTTCCGGTCGATCAGGACGTACGCCCGGTTGGAGAAGAACTTGTCTTCCAGCAGCGTCCCATACCGCCGGCTCACGTCCCGCTTGAAGTCGCTGAGCAAGTCCAGGGACATCCGTTCCTTGGCCTTGAACTCCTTCAACGTGGGTACGGAGTCCACGCTGATGGGAAGCACGACCGTGTTGGCGTCCTGGAACTGCGAATAATCATCCGAGAGCGCGCACATCTCGGTGGTGCACGTCTTGGTAAAGGCGAGCGGGAAGAACGCCAGGAGCACGTTCCGGCCCCGCAACCGGGACAGCGTCACGTCCGTGCCGGCCGTGGATGGCAGCGTGAAGTCGGGTGCGGGCGAGCCAACGGCAGGGAGCGCGGCCATGGCGATCAGGCTTTGCTGGCGCGGTCGAAGCGCCGCCCGATGTCGGTCCAGTTGACCACGTTCCACCAGGCGGTGACGTAATCCGGCCGCCGGTTCTGGTATTTGAGGTAGTACGCGTGCTCCCACACGTCGCAGCCCAGGATCGGCTTCTTGCCGCTCATCAGCGGAGAATCCTGGTTGGGAGTGCTCTCGATGGAGACGGCGCCGCTCCGATCGGCGACCAGCCAGCCCCACCCGCTCCCGAACCGTCCGCCACACGCCTTTGCGAACTGTTCCTGGAACTGCGCGAGCCCGCCAAAGCTCTTCGTGATCGCGTCCGCGAGCGCACCGGCAGGCTGTTTGGCCCCACCGGGGGCCATCATCTCCCAGAACATCGTGTGGTTCGCGTGACCGCCCCCGTTGTTCCGGACCGCGGTCCGGATGCCCTCAGGCACCGCGTCCAGGTTGCCGACCAGCTCTTCGACGGACTTCTTCTGCAGATCGGGGTGGGCTTCCAGGGCGGTATTCAGGTTGTTGACGTAGGCGGCGTGGTGCTTGTCGTGGTGGATGCGCATGGTCTGCTCGTCGATGTGCGGCTCCAGCGCGTTGTACGGGTACGGGAGGGGGGGAAGGGTAAACGCCATGACTGACTCCTCAGGCTGAAAGCTGCTGAATTCCGAACGACTTACTCGGCTCAAGCGAGCGAAATATGGACCGGGCCGGAGAAGGGGTCAACGAAGCCATTGCGCTCGTCCCTCGGCTCGTCAGATTCCCGCCATGAGCGAGAACCATCCTCCGCTGCGACCGTTGGGGCCGGTGCTGCTGCTGGATCGGTTCGCGCCGCTCCAGGCGGAGCTGATCGCACTCCTCCGCGACCTCGCGCCAGGCGACTGGCAGCGGCCTACGGCCTGCGCGCTTTGGTCGGTACAGGATATCGTCGCGCACCTGCTGGATGACGACCTCCGCCGGCTTTCGTCCGACCGCGATGGCCTGCCGCCCGACGAGGACGGCCCCGATGACTACGCGTCACTGGTCGTGTGGATCAACCGGATGAACGCGCAGTGGGTCGCGGCCGCGCGGCGGCTGAGCCCGCGCGTGCTGGTGGACCTGCTCGAGCTGACGGGTCCGCAGGTGGTCGAGCTGTTCCGCTCGCGCGATCCGTTCGCGCCGGCGCACTGGGCCGTTGCCTGGGCGGGCGAGACGGAGTCGCCGCACTGGTTCGACGTCGGCCGCGACTATACCGAGCGCTGGCTGCACCAGCAGCAGATCCGCGAGGCGGTCGGCGCGCCGCTCCTCACAGGAAAGGAGTGGCTCGGCCCCGTGCTCGAGCTGTTCGTCCGGGCGGTACCGAGAGCGTTGCGAGGCGTCGGAGGGGCGCCCGGTACCGCGATCCACGTGGCGATCACAGGCGAGGCGGGTGGCGACTGGACGGTGCGGCGCGGGGCAGCCGGGTGGGCATTATTCGCCGGTGCCGCGCCCGAGGCGGCGGCCAGCGTGCGGCTGTCGGATGACACGGCGTGGCGACTGTTCTCGAAGGGGCTAGCGCCGGGCGCCGCGCGCGAGCGATGCCGCATGGAAGGCGATCAGATGCTCGGCACGGCCGTCCTCGGCACCCTCGCCATCATGGCGTGAGCGCCGGCCCACGCACCGGCGGCGACGACGAGCCCGCCCACCGCCAGGACGGTGTAGACCACTTCCGCCCGGAGCCCCGACTCCACGGCGAGCAGCGCGCCCCAACTCAGCGCGAGCCCACCCGCGACTCGCGCAAGCGCCCTGCCGGGATGGCCCGGGCCCAGGCGTGGCGCCAGATCGAGTATCAGACCGCCCGCCAGCAGAAGCCCGGCGCCGGCCGGCCCGGCGCGGCCGGGAGCGATCGCCCCGACCCACGCCAGCGCCACCGCGACGGAGGACCAGCGCCCGCTCAGGGCCGCATGCCAAAGCCCGAGCACGATGACCGGCAGGGCCAGCGCACGCCAGTGCTCCAGCCCCTCGGGTACGGTGGGAATCGCGACCCGAACGACGAGGAGCACACCAACCACGGCCGAGAACGGCCCAGGTTCCTGGCGGTGCAAGGGCCAGAGGCCTGACAGCGCCCAGCCCGCCAGCAGGAGCGCGGGCGCGAGTGCCAGCTCGGCTGCGGGGCTGATCGGGAGCTCACCCAGGGTGGCGATACGGAGACCTTCCGGCCCGGCGATGGTCGCCATCAGCCAGCAGGCAGGCAGCAGCACCAGGGTAAGCACCGGCGCAATCGGCACACGCGAGCCGTCCGCGGCGCGCGCAAGGCGCCACCCCGCCCAACCCGT
>JAICLE010000133.1 GCA_025927545.1 Gemmatimonadales bacterium | reverse complement strand
GGCTCGCGCCGAGGCGCGAGCCGCTCGGGCCCACTGGGGCGGCTGGGGTCGAACCAGCAACCTCCCGGTTAACAGCCGGGCGCTCTGCCGATTGAGCTACACCCCAAGGTCATGTCGAATGGGGACAGGCACTTTACCGGGGGAGGCACGACGGGTCAAGTCCGCGCCGGCGTGCGCGAAGCGGACCCTCCCAGGACCCTGCCTCAAGGGCTTCGCCATGGAACTCCACTTCTCCGGTGCGCCCGAAATTACGGCCCCCCGTGACGCAGTCTGGCAGAAACTGCGCGATCCGAACTTCGTTGCCGCCTCGGGCCCCGGCGTCGAATCGGTCGAGCCGGTGGACCCGACGCACTTCAGGGTCATCACGGCGCTCGGCATCGGGCCGGTGAAGCTGCGATTCAAGCTGGATGTCGAGCTGTTCGACATCGTGGAGGGGCGGGCGCTCAAGATGCGCGCGCGGGGCGTCGCACCCGGCTCGGCCGTGGAGGTGCTCTCGTCGCTCCGGTTGGAAAACGCGGACCACGGCAGGACCCGGCTCGGCTGGACCGCCACCAGCGCGTTCACCGGTGCCGTAGCCGGCGTGGGGGCGCGCCTGCTCGAGGGTACCGCGCGGAGACTGACCGAGCAGTTCTGGACCGACTTCGCGCGGCGGGCCGGCGCGCGCGGCTGGCCGGCACGATGAGTCCTGCAGCCAGTTCACGAGCGCGGCACAGCAAATTCACCCGAAATTCACGGAGGCGCGGTAGACTGCTTCCGAGTCGTTTGGCTGCCTACCCACGCCAGGCGCGCACCATGTCCGACCAGAATCACATCCGGATCGAGCTGACTGAAGAGCAGAAGGCTCAGGTCAAGGCCGCCACGGGCAAGGACGCCCGGGCCATCGAGTTCGGCGTCGAGGAGCTGGAAGAGCGGATCGCGCCCATGACCCGCCGCATCACCTGAGACCAAGCCGCACAGCGTTGTTCCGCGCCCTCCCGCCGACTGGTGGGAGGGCGCGCTCAATTTGGGGCTTTTCATTCGCACTTCACCAAATCTTCGGGCCGCGGCCGTAAGCTGGGGCATGCCAGAAGTCCCACTGATCCCCCATGAACTGCTCGACCGCTACGACCGGCCCGGCCCACGGTACACCAGCTACCCGCCGATCCCGAGCTGGACCGCCGACTTCGGCGAACCCGAGTACCGCGAGGCGCTGGAAGACCTGGGGCGCCGGCGCGGGGACCCCGTCGCCCTCTATTTCCATCTCCCGTTCTGCGTCGCCCGCTGCTGGTACTGCGGGTGCAACGCCACGGTGACCCGCCACGACCATGTGCAGGAGGCGTACGTCGGCCGGATAGGCCGTGAAATCGGGATGATATGCGACGCGCTCGGCGAGCGCCGCGGGGTGGCGCAGGTGCACTGGGGAGGCGGGACTCCCAACTTTCTCGGGCCGGCAGCGATGGAGCGGCTGGCCGAGACGCTGCAACGTCGCTTTCGAGTGGCGCCGGACGCCGCGGTCGCGATCGAGATCGATCCGCGGGTGGCGTCGGTCGAGCAACTCGGCCGGCTCCGGGCACTTGGCTTCAACCGCTTGAGCATCGGGGTGCAGGATTTCGACCCCGCCGTGCAGGCGGCGATCGGCCGGATCCAGTCGGAGGAGACCGTGGGCGAGCTGCGCGAGGCCGCGCGGGACCTTGGCTTCCGCAGCGTGAACTTCGACCTGGTCTACGGGCTGCCGGCGCAGACCGAGGCGTCGTTTGCCCGGACGCTCCAGCGGGTGGTGGAGATGGCGCCCGACCGGATCGCATGCTTCGGTTACGCCCACGTCCCATGGGCGCGGCCCAACCAGCGGCGGATCGAGGCGGCAGCGCTTCCCCATCGATACACGCGGTTCGCGCTCTTCCGGCGGGCGGTCATGACGCTCACGACGGCCGGGTACCGGTGGATCGGGCTCGACCACTTTGCCCGTCCCGGCGACGAGTTGACGCTCGCGCTGGATGGGGGCACGCTCCGCCGCAACTTCATGGGTTACGTGGCCGACCCGCCCGCAGACCTGCTGGCGTTCGGGACGAGTGGCATCGGAGAGGTGGACGGCCGGTTCGTGCAGAACGACGCCCATCTCGGACGGTATCAGCGGGCGATCGATGCCGGGATGCTGCCCATCGTACGCGGGCATGTGCTCTCCGGCGAAGACCGCGTGCGCCGAGCCGCGATCGAGCGGCTCCTCTGCACTCTGGAGTTGCCCTACGCCTGGCTGGCTCCGCTCGGCAGCGATGAGGCGCTCGCGCGATTCCGCCCGTTCGCGGACGAGGGTTTCGTGCGCTTCGACCAGGACCGGCTCGCCGTCACGGCCACCGGCCGGTTCTTCCTGCGGAATCTCGCCATGCAGCTCGATGCCGGAGCGACCGATGTCTCCCCGGAACGCTTCTCCCGAACGGTCTAGCAGTCCGTCGGCGTCGCGGCCTCAGTCGTCGCAGACCGGTGTGCCGGGCCGTTCAGGGACGCGTCGCTGCGCCTCGGTGGCCGGACGATGGGGCACCGCGCCCAGCCAGATCACGCAGCTCTTCCCCGGACGCCTGGCCGAGGTGGCCTTGGCCGACCAGGACGCATCGTTCGCGCTGAGGATGGTGATAGTGACGCCACGGTGCCACAGGTACTGCAGCGCGAATGGCTCGGTACGGCGGGCGTAGACGCCCTGCAGCCCGAAGTAGGTGTCCTGCGAGCGGACCAGATTGCGGAGATCCACCCGCATCTGCACCGATGGGTCGACGGCGTCGAGTGCACTGCCGGTGTCCGGCAGCGCGGGGGTTGCCGCCGGTGTTGCCGCCGGCGGCGCCGCCGTGGCAGGGGCGGGTGCTGCAGGCGCCGCAGCAGCCCTGGGAGAGGCGGGGGCGGCCGGCCGGACGACCGGGGGTGCGTCGCAGACCGGCACGCCTTCCCTGCCCGAGCGCACCGTCTTGAGCGTCGTCGGGGCCGCATGCGCCCGGCCCACGTAGATGACGCAATCGCGGCCCGGCAGGTCCGGATGTGTGCCGCTCGCGGCCCACCCATCGCGCGACAGCCAGAGGAACCGTACCCCGGTTTCTCCTTCGGGGGCGAAACCGACGCGGCTCAGGTCCTCGGTGTAGGCGCCGTTTTCGGCATAGAAGCTCTCCTCGGCGGCTACGAGCCGGCGGAGACCCCGGCGGATCTGATCGAAGCGCCCGGCGTCGAGCGCCGGGTCCGCCGCCGCTGCCTTGGCCCCGCGCCGGGGCTTCGCGGCGGGCGTGGCCGCGGCGCTGTCGTGCGCGGTGGCGTCGCCCGCCCGGGCCGGCAGCGCCGGGAGGTTGAGCGAGTCACACGCCGTGCCGGCGAGGAGGCAAGCCAGCACGAGGGCGAAGCGGGCGTCACGCCGGTGGGAGCGCATGGGTTCCTTGGGGGACATCGTGAGATCCTATCATCCGCGGACGCGCAGATCCAGATCTTCCGTAACGATCTCGCGGGTCACCGGTGGCGCCCGCCCGCCCGGCGCCTCGCGCCAGCCCGCCTGTTCCAGGACGTCGGCGGTGCGGCGGTCCACCAGCTCGCTCTCGGCAGTTTCGCGCGTCGACGAGGCCGCAAGGTCGAGCCAGGAGAGCGCCTCAGTGTACGCGTAACGCGACACCGCTCCCTCGGCGGCGAGCAGCGCGTAGCGGTAGGCCAGCCCCGGCTCGCTTCCCCGGTCAGCGTGCCGGGCCAGCTCGCTGGCGGCGGCCGATGCCTCTTCCGGCCGAAGGACGAGCCCCAGCGCGAGCGCGAGGCTCCGGTGAACCTCCTGCCGGCGGGAAGCGGTGAGGCCGTCACGGACCATGTGGGCGATGACCGGATGGGCGCATCGATAGGTGCCCGCCTCCTCGATCGCCAGCCGGCGGTGCACCAGGGCATCTCCGTCCGACGCGGCGTGCAGGCGCGAGATGCCGTGGACGTGGGAGAGCACATCCGGACGGCACCCCACTCCGCTGACTGCGAGGGTGATCAATACGTCGCGGAGCTCGTCCGGCAAACGCTCGACCCGCTCGGAGATGGCGTCCTGCACCGTCTGCGAGACAGGCAGCTCGCACCCCGCGCCAACCGCCTCCGAGGACACCGTCCACTCCCCCGTCTGTTCCTCCATCGCGAGCAGGCCCTGCGCGAACATGGTCTTCAGCAGCTCGATGATGTAGAACGGATTGCCGGCAGTGATCCGGAAGAGCCGGCCGGCGAAGCGCCGGCCGCCGCTCGGCGCGCTGACGTGTCCCATCTCGCGCACCATCTGCCATACCTCCTCTTCGCTCAACGGCCCGATCGCGACGACCTCGGCGTGCGCCTTGGCCCGGAGCACCCGGCAGAGCCTGGCGGCGGGCGCGTCACGCTCGACTTCGCCCAGGGTCAGGAGCCCGAGCCAGAGCACCGGCGAGCGCTCGAGCCGCCGGATGAGAAAGCGGAGCAGGTTGCAGCTGTCTTCGTCACCCCACTGGAGATCATCGATCAGCACGACGAGCGGGCGCTCGGCCGCGACCGCGCCGAGGAGCTGAGCCACGCCCTCGAAGAGCCGCCACCCGTCCGCGGGATCGGGCGCGGCTCCTCCGGGAAGCCCGGGGAAGCGCTCGCGGAGCTCGGGCACCAGGCGGCCCACCTCCACCAGCCACTCGGCCGCGGTCCCAGCAATGCCCGGGGCGTCGAGCGCGCCGCGCAGCACCTCGACCACTGGCTCATAGGGAATGCCGAGGCTGCCCTCATGGCTTTGTCCGCGCAGCACGGTGGCGCCCTCGGCCACGGACCAGCGCAGGAACTCGTCCGCCAGGCGCGACTTGCCCACGCCCGACTCGCCCTCGAGGAGCACGATGCCGGTCCGGCCGCGCGCCGTGCGCTTCCATGCGGCGGTGAGTTGCTTCCACGGTGCCTCGCGTCCCACCAGACTGGCCTCGAACGACGGGGCGTGCACGTACCATTCGTCCGTGAGCGGGCGCGGTTCGGCTCCGTTCCGGTCGGCCTCCACCCGGCGCACCAGCGCCTGGAGTGCCCGGCTGGGTTCGTACCCCGCTTCGCGCGCGAGCAAGGCACGATACTCACCGTAGCGTGCAAGCGCCGCCGCGCGATTGCCCGAGAGGTAGCGGGCTTCGACCGCGAGGTGTGCCGCCTCGTCCGACAGCGGATCGGTGGCGAGCCAGCGGTCGGCAAGCTCGACGGCATCGCGCCAGCGCCACTGGTTCACGGCCTCGCGCCCCAGCCGGCCGAGCACCTGGTGATACTCCCGCAGGAGCACCGCCTGGGTGGCGGCAACCCACTCGTCGAACAGCGGCGCGCGCCGGACCGAGAAGCCCTCCAGAAACTTCGGCACGTCGAAGCCGGCGGCCCGGACCGGCTCACGCTCGGCCGCTTCGCGGAACTCGAGCACGTCGCAGGCGACCGGGACGGCCAGCTCGATCCGGGTCCGCTCGGTGCGAAGCCCCGCCCCGAGCGCCTCCCGGAGCTGCTTCAGGGCCTGGCGCAGCGACCCTCGGGCCTCGGCCTCCGGAGAGTCACCCCAGAGCAGTCCCGCCAGCGACTCGCGGGTATGCGGGCGCCTCTCGAGGGCCATGAACGCGAGTAGCGCCATGGGCTTGGCACCCAGCATCGGCGCGGCCGGTGCCCCCTCGGGAGTGACGAGGGCAGGTGCTCCGAACAGGCGTAGGGCGTAGTAGGTGGACAGCGGCTGTCCTTGGGGAGGACAGGTTGAACGTACCGGCAATTCCCGGAAGGGCAAGGGCGCATTCACGATGTTTTCACGGTGCGTCCCTAGCTTCGCTTCCAGTTGTTGCTGGCCGAGCCGGCCCAAACCGTCAGCCCTTCACCACTCAGGAGTGCCCCATGTCGAACGCCAAGGACAACCTCCGGATCGATCTGACCCCCGAGCAGAAGACCGCCATCCGGAACGCGACGGGCAAGGATGCCGAGGCGGTGGAGTTCTCGGTCGAGGAGCTCGAGGCCCGGATCGCGCCGGCCAAGCTCTTCAACAACAAGTAGACCCGAACCGACGCCCCAGCCCCCCTCGACCTTCATCGAAACGAGCGCTATCATGAGCAAGCACGACGAGCAGTCCCGTAGCAAGACCCCCGAACAGCAGCCGAAAAAGCCGGTTCCGTCCAAGGACGTCGAGCTGGGCGTCGAGGAGCTCGAAGAGAAGGTCGCGCCGATGAAGGTGCGCTAACCTCCTCTTTTCGGCGGCCCCCAATGGGCCGCCGGTCCGGGCTCCGGCCTCCAGACTCCCTGGAAGCCGGAGCCTTTCGCTTACGCCGGGTCATCACACGTCATGAGCGCTCCCACCACATCGGCCGACGGCCTGCGGGAAGAAGTCGAGCGACTCCGGCTGCTGCACTCCATCAGCCTGGAGTTCGGCGCGTCGCTCGACTTCGATGAGCTGCTGCCGAAGGTGTTCCACCGTGTCCTCGCCGCGGTCGGCGCCGAGGGGGGCTCGATCTGGATGGCCGACGGCGACGTACTGCGCTGCCGGATCGCGATCGGCGGGGGGCGGGATCACCTCGTGGGGGCGGAGGTGCCGGTCGGCACCGACTTCGTGGGTGACGCGCTCGCGATGAACGTCATGGCCACCGCGATGGTGGCCAGCGGCATCACCGTGGGGGCCATCCAGGTCACCAACAAGCTGAGCGGCGCCGGTGTGTTCGACGAGCGCGACCGCGAGCTGCTCGAGGGGCTTGCCGCCACCGGCGCCCTCGCGCTCCGGAACGCGCAGCTCCACGCCGCGGAGAAGCGCGCCGGCGATTTCGCGCTGCTGCTCGACATCAGCCGCGAGATCACGGCGACTCTCGACCTCGATCGCGTGCTCCAGTCGGTCGTCAATCTCGCGTCGCGTGCGCTCCCGTTCGACCGGGCCGCCGTCGCGCTCTACGAAAAAGGGCGCTGCGACATCCGCGCGGTGGCGGGCGAGGAGACCGTCGATCCCAAGGACCCCAAGCTGCAGGACCTGGTCGCCCGCGCCGAGTGGGCCGCGGGGCGGGGCGAGCCACTCTACCTGAGCGAGCGCGTGGCGCCCGG
>JAICLE010000080.1 GCA_025927545.1 Gemmatimonadales bacterium | reverse complement strand
GAAGACGCGATCGACCGCCTGCGGCAGGCGCTCCTGCTCCAGCCCGCGTCCGCCCGCGCCAAGTGGAATCTCGAGCTGGCCGAGCGGCGCCGACCGCCGCCGCCGCCGAGTGGGGGAGGTGGCGGAGCTCCCCCGCCGCCGAGCGGTGGCGCCCAGTCACCGGAGCAGCGGCCCGAGCAGCCGGAGCAGAAGGCGCTGAGTCAGAGCCAGGCCGAGCAGATCCTCAACTCGATGGAGCGGCGCGAGCGGGAGACCCGGGAGGAGCAGCAGCGTCGGATGCAGAGCTCGTCGGGCGGAGTGAAGGACTGGTGAGCGCACTGCTGCCGCTCCTGCTCGCGTCAGCCGTGGCGCTGGGGCAGGGTGACCGCCCGCAGCTCGACGCGTCGGTGGACGAGAATCGGATCGCGGTTGGGGAGGAGCTGACCTATACCCTGCGTGCCGTCAGCCGCTCGCCCGCGCCCATGCAGGTGACGCTCGCCCCGTTCAACGGCCTCGAGATCGTGGCCCGGAGCGAGCGCACCGAGGTGGGGCTCGGCGGCGACGTCACCCGGACGACGCTGGTCGAGATTCGGCTCCGTGCGGTGCGGCCCGGACGCTGGGAGCTTGGCCCCGCTCGCGCGGTGCAGGGCCGGGACACCGTCGAGGCCGAGCCGATCGTGGTGGATGTAACGGCCACCCGGGCCGCCACCGCATCTGCGCTGAGCCCGCGGCTCCGCGGGCTGATCGACCGAGCCACGCCGCCGCCGTCCGGCGACCCTGCAGTGGACCTGCTCGTCTCGACCGACACCGCGCGCGTGGGCGAGCAGGTGGACGTCGTCACGGCGGCCTGGTTTCCCCGGGACCTGCGGATGCAGCTCCGCCGCCCGCCGACGCTGCAGCCACCGGTGATCGATGGCGTCTGGAGCTTCCCGCAGACCACCCCGACGGGCATCGCGGCCACCCGGAACATCCGCGGACGCTGGTACGACCTGTTCGTCTCCCATCAGGTGGTCTTCCCACTGGTGCCGGGCACCGTCGGCATCCCGCGCGCCACGCTCAAGTACAGCACGCCCGTGGCGCTGCAGTTCTTCAGTCAGGAGGACCGCTTCGCGCTCTCGAGCCGTGCCGACACGCTCGTGGTGCTGCCGCTCCCGGCGTCCGGTCGGCCCGCCGCCTTCGCCGGCGCGATCGGCTCCGGTCTGGCGCTCGAGCGGCACATCGATCCACCGGCCGCGAGCGTCGGCGAAGGCGTGGCCGTCGAGCTCCGGCTGAGCGGCGAGGGCAACACGGCGCTCTGGCCGAATCCCGAGGTCCGCTGGCCGGCCGACGTCCGCGCCTATCTCGAGCGCACCGACGAGCAGGTCACTACGACCGAGGGCCGCGTGGGGGGCACCAAGACGTTTCGCTACCTCGTCGTTCCCGACTCGGCCGGCGCGCTCCCGCTGCCCGCGATGCCCTACGCGTATTTCGACCTCGCGTCCGGCCGCTACCGCGAGATCGGCGTCGGGCCCGCGGCCGTGCCCGTCTCGCCGCGGGGCGAATCGGCGGCGGCGGCGGCACTCCCGCCGGCGCTCATGCACGCGGACCGCCCGGCGCTCGCGTGGTCGCTGGCGCACGGCGTTCCCGATTGGGTGTGGGTGGCGCTGCTCGCGCTGCCGGCGCTGCTGCTCGCCTTTCGTGGCCGTCAGCTCCGCGTGCCGCGGGGGCGGACGCCCGTGGAGTCGGGCACCGGCCTCCGGAGTGCGGAAGCGGAGCTCGACGAGATGGTGCGGGCTCTCGCGCCCGATCCGGACCGCCGGTTCGGGCCGGCCCTTGCCGCGGCGGTCCGCGCGGCCGGCGCCGATGCGGAGCTGGCCGCGCGGGTGGCTGCGGTGCGCGAGCGGCTGCTGTCGCGGCGCTACGGCCCGGGGGAAACGGCGGGCGAGGACGCGGCGCTCGCGGCGGAGGCGCACGAGGTCGTGCGCCGGCTGGGTGGCTCGCTCCGCGGGTGGCGCGGTCGCGTGGCCGGTCTGGTGGTCCTGCTGAGCGCCGCGGCGGCCGGCCGGCTCTTTCCGCAGAGCCCCGCGCCGGAGCAGCTCTACGAGAGCGGGGCGCTCCACGCCGCCGCGGACGGGTTCACGCGCCGCGCGGGGGCGGCCCCGGCGATTGGGGCCAACTGGTACAACCTCGGTGCCGCATACTATCGGCTCGGCGCCCCCGGCCGGGCCGAAGCGGCGTGGCTCCGTGCGCGCCGGCTCGCGCCGCGGAACGAATCCGTGCGCCGCGCGCTGTCGCTCACACCGCCGCCCGACGCCACCTCGGAACGCTGGACGTGGTCGCCGCCGGTGACGCCCGAGGAGCTGCTGCTCCTCGGCGGCCTCGGCTGGATCGTCGGGTGGATCGGCTGGGTGGCGCGCCCGCGGGTGCGCGACCGCTGGCTCGTGCTGCTGGTCTTCGCCGGTGCGGCGGTGCTCGGCGGACTCGCGCTGAGATCGTGGTATGGCTGCCCGCTGGCCATCGTGCTCGATGCCTCGACGCTCCGGCTCTCGCCCCACGGCCGCGCGCCGGCCGTGGGGCCGCTCGAGCCCGGGAGCGCCGTGCGCGTCCTCGAGGGCAGCGCCGGCTGGGTGCTGGTGCGCGCCGGCGGGGGACGGGAGGGCTGGGTGCCGGACGCGGCGGTCGCGGCGGTCGGCGGATAGAATTCGGCCATGCCGCGCCTCATCGCCATCCTTCCTGATGCCGTCGCCGATCAGATCGCCGCGGGCGAGGTCGTCGAGCGGCCGGCTTCGGTCGTGAAGGAGCTGGTGGAGAACGCCCTGGACGCGGGCGCCACGCGGGTGCGGGTGGCGCTCGAGAACGGCGGCAAGACGCTCATCGAGGTGAGCGATGACGGCGGCGGGATGGGCCGCGAGGACGCGGTGCTGGCGCTCGACCGGCACGCCACGAGCAAGGTCCGGAGCGCGGCCGACCTGGTGGGCGTCGCGACGTTCGGCTTCCGCGGCGAGGCGCTGCCGGCGATCGCCTCGGTCTCGCGCTTCGCGCTGACCAGCAGCGACGGCGAGACCGGCACCGCGCTCGCCGTGGCCGGCGGCCGGCTGGACCGGGTCGCCGACGCGGTGCGCCAGCGCGGCACCACCATTACCGTGCGCGCGCTCTTCTTCAACACGCCCGCCCGCCGCAAATTCCTCCGCTCCGCCGCAAGCGAGACCCGGGCCGCCCAGGAGGTCGTCTCCACGCTGGCGCTGGCGCACCCCGGCGTGGGCTTCGAGCTCGAGGTGGACGCGACCACCCGCCTCGCGGTGCCGCCCGGGCAGACGCCCGAGGAGCGGCTCGCCGCCGTGTGGGGGCGGTCGCTCGCGGGTACGCTGGTCCCGGTGCGCTATGCGGCCGGGGGGTTCCGCGTCGAGGGCTTCGTCCAGCGGCCCGGTGACGCGCAGCCCACCGGACGCCGCACGCAGCTCTTCGTGAACGGCCGCCCGTTCAAGGATTCCTTCCTGCTGCGCGCCGCGGAAGCCGGTTACCGCTCCGCCATCCACCCGGGCGACCGGCCCTCGCTCTACCTCAAGCTCGAGGTCGCCCCGGCCGACGTGGACGTCAACGTGCATCCCGCCAAGCTGGAGGTCCGCTTTCGCGACCGGATCGGGGTTGAGCGCGTGGCCGAGGAGGCGGTGCGTCACGCCCTCGGCGCGCTCGTCGCCGCGGCCCCCGTGGGGGACTGGCGGCCGCTGCCGGCGGCCGCCACCGCCGGCTCGGCCGGAGGGGCGGCGTCCGAGCTGGTGGACGAGCTCTTCACCGCCGCCGACGCCCGGTCCCTGACCGACGCGCCGGGGGAGGAGCCGGCCGGCTTCGACGCGCCGCTGCTGCAGATGTTCGCCACGTACATCGTCTACGAGGCGGCCGACGGCATCGTGATCGTGGATCAGCATTCGGCGCACGAGCGAGTGCTCTACGAGGCGGTGCTCGCGCAGCTCACCGGTGCGGACGCGCCGGCGCAGCGGCTGCTTCTGCCGCTCACGCTCGAGCTCACCGACGAGGAGCTTGATGCCATCGAGCGCCATGACGAGCAGCTCCGCCGAGTAGGGTTCGAGGCGGAGACGTTCGGCGGCCGTGCGGTGGTGCTGCACGCCGTGCCGTCGCCGCATCCGCGGTTCGACGCGGGGGCGTGCTTCCGCGAGCTGATCGCCGACCTGGCCCGCGGGCGGTTCGGCGGCTGGGCCAACGGGCTGGAGCGGTTCGCGGCCACGTACGCCTGCCGCGCCGCGGTCAAGGCCGGCGAGCCGCTCGACCCGCGCGAGATGCGGGCGCTGCTGCTCCGACTCTTCGCCACCGACCTGCCGCCGCACGATGTGCACGGGCGCTCGACGATCGTCCAGTTGCCCCACGAGGAGCTGGAGCGGCGGTTTGGCCGGCGGTAGGGTACCGGTAGTGGTGGGCCCCACCGCCGTCGGCAAGACCGCGGTGGGGCTCGCGCTCGGCGCGCACTGGCCCCTGGAGATCGTGTCGGCCGATTCGCGACAGATCTACCGGCGGCTCGACGTGGGCACGGCCAAGCCCACCCGCAAGGAGCGGGCTCGCGTGCCGCACCACGGACTCGACCTGATCGAGCCCGGCGCGCGCTACAGCGCCGGTCACTTCGCCCGGGATGCGGAGCAGTGGATCGCCGACATCCGCGCGCGGGGCCGGCTGCCCGTCGTCGTGGGCGGGACCGGACTCTACGTGCGCGCGCTCGCCGAGGGGCTCTTCCGGGAGCCCGCGCTCGATCCCGGTCGGCGGCGCGCGCTCGACGCCTGGACGGCGCGACTCGAACCGCTCGAGCTGCTCCGGTGGGCGGGCCGGCTCGATCCGGGGTTTCGCGGCGGCGGCCGGCAGCGGGCGGCGCGCGCGATCGAGGTCGCACTCCTCAGCGGGCATCCGCTCTCGTATTGGCAGCAGGCCGCGCGCGCGCGGGGCGCCATTGACCCGTGGTACATTGTCCTGACCGCGCCTCGGCCCGTGCTCCATCAGCGGATCGCCCGGCGCGCGGAGGAGATGATGCGCCGGGGCCTGGTCGAGGAAGTGGCGGCCGTGCTGTCCGAGGGGCATCCGCCCGGGGCCGCCGGGCTCGACGGCGTGGGGGTCCGGGAAGCGGTGGAGTACCTGCATGGCCGCCGCCCCCGCGATTCCGTCGCCGAGGCGATCGCCACCAGCACGCGGCAGTACGCCAAGCGGCAGCAGACCTGGTTCCGCCACCAGCTCGAGGGGACGGTACGCATGCTCGACGCCACGCGCGCGCCGGAGCGGCTCGCCGCCGAGATCGCCGAAGCCTGGGATGAGGGGAACGCATGAAGATCGGCATCACCTGCTACCCCACCTACGGCGGCTCCGGCGCCGTCGCCACCGAGCTCGGCCTCGAGCTCGCCCGGCGCGGTCACGAGGTGCACTTCATCACCTACGATTCGCCGTTCCGACTGCACGGCTACGCAGAGCGGATCTACTTCCACCAGGTCGAGACGCGGATGGGCCGGTACCCGCTGTTCGACCACTTTCCCTATACGCTCGCCCTCGCGTCGAAGCAGCACGAGGTGGTGCTGCGCGAAGGGCTCGAGATCCTGCACGTCCACTACGCCATCCCCCACGCCACCACCGCGTATCTCGCGCGGCAGATGCTCGCCGGCGAGCGCCGGCTCCGGGTGATCACCACGCTCCACGGGACCGACATCACGCTGGTGGGCCAGGAGTCGAGCTTCTACGCGATTACCAAGTTCTCCATCGAGCAGAGCGACGAGGTGACCGCCGTCTCCGCCTATCTGCGGGACGAGACCTACCGGGCGTTCGGCTGCGTGAGCTGCGACGTGAAGGTGATCCCCAACTTCGTCAACCTGGCCGAGTACCACCCGGCCGAGCCCGGGGCGCGCAACACGCTCGCGCCCGAGGGCACCAGGGTCATCACCCACGTCTCCAACTTCCGCGAGGTGAAGCGGGTGAAGGACGTGGTGCGGGTGTTCGCCCGGATTCAGCGCGCCCTGCCCGCGGTCCTGGTCATGGTGGGCGACGGCCCCGAGCGGGTGGACGCGGAGCACGAGGCGCGCGAGCTGGGCGTGGCCCAGGACGTCCGCTTCCTCGGACGGCTCGACCCGGTCGCCTCGCTGCTCCAGGCGAGCGATCTCTTCCTGCTCCCCTCGCAGACCGAGTCGTTCGGCCTGGCCGCCCTCGAGGCCATGGCGTGCGGCGCGCCTGTCGTGGCCACCCGCGCCGGCGGCCTGCCCGAGGTGGTGGACGACGGGGTGAGCGGCATCCTCGAGCCCGTCGGCTCGGTAGAGGCCATGGGACGCCGTGCCATCGAGCTGCTGCGCGATCCCGCGCGCCACGCCGCCATGCGGGCGGCCGCCGTGGCCAAGGCCAGGGAGTTTTCCGCCGACCGCGTCGTCCCCATGTACGAGGCGCTCTATCACGAGGTGCTGCGGTGAGTCGTGCTGACGTCGGCTGAGCTGCTGGCCAAGGCGGCGCTGCTGGGCCTCATCGAGGGGGTGACCGAGTTCATCCCCGTCTCCTCCACCGGGCACCTCATTCTCGCCAGCCACTGGCTGGGCGAGACCGGCGAAGCGGCCAAGACCTTCGACATCTTCATCCAGCTCGGCGCCATCCTGGCCATCGTGTGGCTCTACCGCGCGCGGCTTGGCCATGCCGTGCTCGCCGCCCGCCGCGAGCCGGCGAGCCGGGGCTTCCTGCTCAACCTGCTCGTCGCCTTTCTCCCCGCGGCCATCGTGGGTTTCCTGCTCCACGACTGGATCAAGGCGCGACTCTTCACGCCGACGGTCGTGGCGGCGTCGCTGGTGATCGGCGGCTTCCTCATTCTGCTCATCGAGTGGGCGCGGCCGCCGGAGCGCGTGGCCGAGGTGAGCGACATCCGGCGCTCGACCGCCCTCGGCATCGGCCTGGCGCAGGTGCTCTCGCTCGTTCCCGGGACGTCGCGCTCCGGCGCCACGATCATGGGCGGCTACGCGCTCGGGCTCTCGCGCCGGGCCGCCACCGAGTTTTCGTTCTTTCTTTCGATCCCCGTGATGTTCGCCGCCACGCTCTACGACCTGTTCAAGAGTCGCGGCGCGCTCGGCGCGGCCGACGCGCCGGCCTTCGCCGTGGGGTTCGTCGTCTCGTTCGTGTCGGCGGTGATCGTGGTGCGCGCGTTCCTCGGCTACGTCGCCCACCACAGCTTCACCGCGTTCGCCTGGTATCGGATCGCGCTGGGCGTGGCGCTGCTGCTGCTCCTCCGATGAGCGCGCGGGTGCCGTCCGTCGTGGTGCTCGCACGGGCCACCTCCACGATGGATGTGCTGCACGAGCTGGCGCACGGCGGGGCGCCCGCGGGGAGCGCGGTGGTCGCGGAGGAGCAGGAGGGCGGGCGCGGCTCGCGCGGGCGAGAGTGGCTTTCGCCGCCGGGCGGCCTCTGGCTCAGCGTGCTGGCGCGCCCGGCGGCGGCGGGGCTCGAGCTCCTGAGCCTCCGGGCCGGGCTGGCGGTGGCCGAACGGTTGGACGAGATCGGACTGGCGATCCACGTGCGACTCAAGTGGCCCAACGATTTGATGCTGGGCGAGCGCAAGGCCGGCGGGATTCTGTGCGAGGCGCGCTGGCAGGGCGCCTCGCCGGCGTGGGTCGTCATCGGGCTCGGCCTCAACGTGACCAACCGCCCGCCTCCATCGCTCGAGGGCACCGCCGCGTGGCTCGCGCTGGCTCGCCCCTCGCTCACGCCGTCCGCACTCGTGGCTCCGATGGTCGAGGCGCTCCGGGCCATCGACCCCGCCGCGGGCCCGCTTACCGACGACGAGCGCGCCCGCTACGCCCGGCGCGACTGGCTTCGGGGACGGGCGCTGCTGGCGCCGGTGGCGGGCACCGGTGACGGCGTGGCCGCCGACGGCGGGCTGCTCGTCCGGGGAGCGGACGGCGCGACGGCGGCGGTGCGGGCGGGAACGGTCGTGCTGGCGGGACCTCACGTGACGGCGGATCTTCCATCATGCTCCTGACGCTCGACATCGGCAACACCGAGATCACCATGGGGCTCTTCCGGGGCGCGGAGCTCGAGGCGCACTGGCGTCTCACCACCAATCCCGGCCGCACGCCCGATGAATGGGGCAGCGCCATCGGCGGCTTTCTCCTCGGGGCGGGGCACTCGCCCAACGAGGTGCGGGCCGTCTGCCTGGCGTCCGTCGCTCCCTCGGTCACGCTGGCCGTGGTGGCCGGCATAGAGCGGGTGACGGGCTGCGCGGGGGTGCAGATCGATGCCCACTCCCCGCTCCCGGTCCGGCTCGACGTGGACGAACCGCTGAGCGTCGGCGCCGACCGGATCGTCAACGCCCTGGCCGCGGTGGAGCTCTACCACACGGACACGATCGTGGTGGACTTCGGCACGGCGACGACGTTCGACTGCGTCACCGCCGACGGGCGCTTCCTCGGCGGCGTCATCATGCCGGGCCTCCGCACCGCCGCCGACCAGCTGACGCAGCGCACCGCCAAGCTTCCGGCCACGGAGCTCCGCGCGCCCGAGCGGGTCATCGGCCGCCGGACCGAGGAGTGCATCCAGTCCGGCGTGCTCTTCGGCACCGCGGAGGCCGTGGACGGCCTCGTCCGGCGCATCCGCGCCGAGTGGCCCGGCGGCCGCCGGCCGCGCGTGGTGGCCACGGGCGGGCTCGCGAGCGTCGTCGCCCCGCTCACGAGCACGATCGACGAGACCGACGCCGACCTCACGCTTCGCGGGCTCCGGCTCGCGGCGGGCCACCTCGGGCTGGTGTGGTGAGCGCTCTGCGCGAGGCCGGCTACCGGCTCCTCGGCCGGCGGCTGGATTATCTCCTGCACCTCCGCCCCGCCGAATGGCCGATCATGGCCGCGCACACCGCCGTGGGATACCTGCTGGCCGTCGGCTTGTCGGGCGCGGCGGCCGGAACGCGGCTCGGCCCGGCGCTCGTCGGCCTGGTGCTCTGGGTCGTCTGCCTCAACGGCGGCACGCTGGCGCTCAACAGCGCCTTCGATCGGGACGAGGGCGACGTGGCCTATCTCGCCGGTCCGCCGCCTCCGCCGCGATACCTGGCAGCGGTCGCGATCGCCCTCATGGCCGCCGGGCAGATCCTCGCCCTCCGGCTGGCGGCGCCGTACCCGATGGTGTACGCCGTCTGCTTCGTGCTCTCGCTGGCGTACTCGGTCCCGCCGCTCCGGCTCAAGGCGGTCGCAGGCGCCGACTGGATCATCAACATGTGGGGGTTCGGCACGCTCACGCCGTACGCCGGATGGGCCGCGACCGGGCTGCCGCTCGAGCCGGCGCGGGGGTTGGTGCTGCTCGCGTTCTGCCCGCTGTTCGCCGCGCTCTATCCGCTCACCCAGCTCTACCAGCTCGAGGAGGACACCCGCCGGGGCGACCGTACGCTGGCCTGCGTGCTCGGTGTCCGGAACAGCCTGACCGCCTCCCTCGGCGCCGCGGCGCTCGCATTCGCGCTCTTCACCGCAGCGGGACTGTGGGCAGGCTGGCGAGCCGCGGGATCCGACCTCTGGCGGTGGGGCGGGCTCGGGCTCGGCCTGGCCGCCTGGGCGGCGGTGATCCTTCCCTGGCGGCGCCGTTGGGCCGCGCTGCCCGCGCGGGAGCACCAGCGGCGGATGTACCACGCGCTCGGCGCGTGGGCTCTCACCGACGCAGTTGTGGTCCTCGCCTGGGGAAGCTGACAACCCCTTGGCCGAGCCGGCGGCCGCTGCGTATACTACGGCACTCCCCATCCTTCCCGGAGCAGGCATGAACCCGGTGGTTGAACGGCGCGCGGACCTCGACGTCACGGACGTGCCCTCGATCGTGAATGGAGCCGTCAAGCTCGGCCTGCTCGAGTGCGTCTTCGTGCTGCTGATCTCGCTCGTTTCGCACCTGTTGCCGAACGGCGCGTTGCAGACGGTGCTCGTCGCACTCCTGGTGCTCATCGGGCTCGCCGCGGTGACCCTGCTGCCCGGCCTCTGGACCCGGGCGCGTACCATCGAGGGCATCGCGGGCGCCGCCGGAATCGGGCTCGGTGCCACGGTGGTCTTTCTGCTGGTGGACGTCACGGTACTCCAGAATATCGGTACCTGGGGCAACCGCTGGCGCGAAATCGGCGGCGGCAGCGACTGGTGGTACCACCCGGTGTGGTGGATGGTGGGAACGTTTCTCCCCTGGTTCGGCGCCTGGATGCTGGCCGGGCAGCGCGCCCGGTCCGGCAGCGTCTCGCCCGTCATGGCCTTCGTGACCGCCCTCGCCTGCGCGGTGGTGCTGGCGCTCCTCGCGATGCTGATTCACGTCCCGCTGGCCGGCTGGAATCTCGGCACCTTCGGCGTCGCCTTCCTGCCCGGACTGGCCCTGGCCAAGCTGCTCACCGGTCTGGGCGCGCGACGCGCGTGACGCATGCGCTGGCTCCGGCTGGTCTTCCGGGTGTTCGGATGGCTGCTCACGCCGTTTCTGGCGTGGGCAGCTTCGTTTTTCGGGGCGGTCGGCGGCGCGCTGATCGCGATGCGGGTGGAGGATCCGGTGGACGGGCTCGCCGTGACGGCACTGTGCGGGGCGGCGACGGGCTTCGCCGCCATTATCCTCTGGCTCCGCTATCTGCGGCGGAGCCCGGAGGTGCGGGAGGTCCTCGCGGTCACCGAGGATGGCACGCCCGACACGGTGGAGATGGCGCTCCCGGGCAGCGCGCCGGGCGAGGGGCCCGAGTGAGGCGCCCCCTCCTGTCCAGCGTGGCCGCGCTGTCGCTCCTGCTGGCAACCGCCATGGCGAGCGCGGAAGCGCAGGGCATCGAGGGGAAGGTCGGCCGGTTCTACGAGGGCGAGGGCTGGACCGTCTATCGGCTCGGCATGAGCCGGCCGCTCATCGGCCCGCTCGGCACCACGCTGCACGGTGATTATCTGCGCCGCGCGGGGGGCGCGGACGGCGCCTTCGCCGGCCTGGGGGTTGACGTCACGGCGTTCCAGGGCGGTGGTAACGGGCCATACCTCGTCGCGGGGCTCGGTGGCGGAATGGGCTCGCCCCACTCGCAATCGTTCTCGAGTCTCTGGACCTCGTGGTCGGCGGGCGCGGGCTACGAGCTCGTGCCCGCGTCCTTCCTGCGCTTCGGCCTCGAAGGCCGCTGGCGCGAGATCTCGCTCGACCGCCGGACCGGTTTCGAGCTGGCGGCCGGGTTCTCCCTCAATTTCAGCGGCGGCCCCAAGGCAGCCGCGCCCAGGCCGGGCGCCCTGCTGACGGACCGACCGCCGGGCGCCGGAGCCGCCGCTGGTGACGCCTCGCCGATCGGCACGACGCTTCCAGCCGCGGCCCACACCACGGCCGGCGCCTCACGCCTCGCCGATTCGGTCATCCGGACGGCGACGGACGTCATGGGGCGCCCCTACGAGTACGGCGGCACCGGGAGCGATGGCGGCGGGTTCGACTGCTCCGGACTCATCCAGTACGCCTACGCCCACCACGGCATCGCGCTCCCGCGGCGGAGCACCGAACAGGCGCGCGCGGGGACGCCGGTGAAGACCAGTCTCGCCGCGCTCGCCCCGGGCGACCTGCTCACTTTCTCGAACAGCGGCGGCCCGGTGACGCACGTGGGGCTCTACATCGGCGCCGGCCGCTTCATCCACAGCGCGTCGCACGGCGTGCAGGTCAGCACGCTCAGCGGGGACGATCCCTATGGGCGCTGGTGGTACGTGCGGTGGGTGGGCGCGCGACGGCTGATCGAGTAGCAGGGCAGTAGCGCCACGCAGCCGTGGCTCCGGGCTACGGCTGCGTCCCGTGACTCTCCTGTCCCCCGTGCTCCATGTGCCCGTGGTTCATCGCTCCCATGTGCTCTCCTCGCACCTGCAGCGACGCCAGGTCCCGCTGGTAGGTCGGATCGCTCGGATCGATCTTCGGCCACTTGCTCATGTCGTCCGGCACGAACAGCCCGACCATGTGCGCCATCGCGCCCTTGATCAGCGTCTCGCCCGTGGGGTTGTCGTACTCGCCAACCACACGGTACGGGTGATTGGCCGCGAGCTTGAGCCCATCGCCGCTCACGCCGTAGAGCTTGCGGCTCATCTTGCTGACCTTCCCCGCCGCATCCCGGGTCGCCACCACGCTGGTGATCACCTTGCCGGTTACCGCGTCTTCCAGCCGCACGCGGACGCCGTAGTCATGCATGTGGCCGCCGACGCCGAGGAGGCGCCCGCCGACCGGCAGCGTGAACTCGTACGCCTTGGAAGACTTGCCCGGGGGCACGTCGAAGGTGTTGCTCCCGCCCACGGTAAGGTTCACGTCCATGTAGATGGGCAGGGAATTGACCGGCTGCGGGTTTTGATTGCTCGGGGTCCACAGCATCGTGAGCTTGAGATAGACCCCGTCCAGCTCCTTGCCGGTGTCGTTGTGCCAGGCCACGTACATGCCCAGCCGCATGCCGGGCTTCATCGGGACGCCAATCGTCTTGGGCACGCTGATCTCCGAGTCGGTCTCGGTGCCCGCGCCCATCAGCCGCTCGGCCGCCGGATAGAGCAGTTGGCGGCGGCTGAAGTTGACCATGATCAGGTGGTGCATGACGTGCCGGGGCACCGGCTGCCCATGGGCATCCACCAGGTCCACCCGGAAGCCCCGGAACCAGCCGTCGATGGGCCACACGAAGTTCTGGACCGGCGTGTCGTGCGACATGCCCAGATCCATCATCGCGTGGTCCTCCATCGGCGGCATGTTCGGCAGGTCATACGGGCCGGCCGTGATGGTCAGCTCGTGCTTCGACGAGTCCACGGTCACGCTGGTGGACGCCGGCGGGCCCGGCGGGGCCGCCAGCAACGGCACGGCGAACAGCATGCTCCACAGCATCTTCACGATCTCCGCGACAAGGGACGGCCGCGACGGCGTTGCGCGCCGGTCGGCCGTCCGGCAAGTTACCCGCGTTCAACGCACGAGGGTCCGGGCACAGGCCCGCGGAACATCTGAAAGCGCGAGGGCAATGTCAAGCAGGTGGATGTGGCGGGTCGTGATGCCGGTCCTCCTGCTGCTGCCGGGCGCCCGCGCCGCGGCCCAGGAGCGCCTCTTACCCTCGGTCGCGGGCTTCGAACTGCCGCAGGCGTCCCCCCGCGTGCACGGCCTCGTGGCCCGGTTCCTCTCGGCGCGGCGCGGCGACAGCGAGTTCGGGCGCGAGCCCGAGGGGGAAGTGGCCCTGGGCGAGAACTTTCCCCTGGTGGCCCTCCGGCGCGGGGCGCGCCCCATCACGCTCGGCTTCGGCTCGCAGGTCTACGGCCGCTTCAGCCTGGGCGACCGCAAGAGCGCGCTCATCAGCAACGACTGGGTGGTCGAGCTCAACACCACCGCCGTACTCGGCGCCTGGACCCTGACGGGCGAGCTCTACCACGAGAGCAGCCATCTGGGCGACGAGTACGGCGACCGTTTCGGCGCGAGCCGCATCGACTGGACCCGGGAGGTGGCCTCCGCCTGGATCAGCTACGGACCCGGTGCCGTGCGGATCTCGGGTAACTTGAGCTGGGTACTGATCGATGAGCTGGGTCTCGCGCGTCCCGGCGCGGCCGTGGCCGCCGATTTCAAGGGGCTCCCGGTGGGCCGCATCCTGGGCGGCGCCGTGCGGCCGGTGGGAGGCGTGTATTTCGAAGGCGCGGCGGCCACGAGCTGGCGCGTCAGCAGCTCGGCCAAACTGGGCCTGTCCGTCGCCGGCGCCTCGGGCGGCCGGGCGCTCGGGATCGCGCTGATCGCACACGATGGACTGTCCACCCAGCGGCAGTTCTTCCGCCGCGAGAGCCGCTACGTGGGTGCGGAGTTGCGATTCGATCTCTAGCCGGTGCCGATGACGCCTGTCCTGTCGCTCTGACCGCCTCCTGCCTGACCGCGGGCCCGCCGTGGGTCCAGCCCTGCCGTATTGACCTCTTCTGCCGGCCCTCCGCTTGCTCCCGCTGCCGCACCGAACCGCTTGACAGTCGTGTCATCCGGCTTATCTTTGCGACCAGTGGCTGGCACTCCATGTTTGTGAGTGCCAATGGATTGTCGTACAAGATCTTACATCACCCCAACAGAGCTGTGGAGGACAGAGATGGCGACTGCTACCAAGGCCAAGCCCGGCCTCAAGATCCAGCCCCTCGAAGACCGGGTGGTCATTCTGCCGGCCGACGAGGCGGAGGCCATGCGGGGCGGCCTCTATATCCCGGACACCGCCAAGGAGAAGCCGACGCAGGGCGAGATCATCGCCGTCGGTCCGGGCCGATTCGAGAAGGGCGCGCGGGTCCCGGTCGACCTCAAGGTCGGCGACCAGGTGATCTACGGGAAATACAGCGGCACGCCGTACACGTTCGATGGCGACGAGTACGTCATCATCAAGGCGTCCGACGTCCTCGCCAAGCTCGGCTGACCTCGGCCGCGCATCCACACTAAGGAGAACTACAGATGGCAGCGAAAGAGCTCCTCTTCAACACCGACGCTCGTGCCAAGCTCAAGCGGGGCGTTGACGCCCTGGCCGAGGCCGTCAAGGTCACCCTCGGCCCCAAGGGCCGGAATGTCGTCATCGACAAGAAGTTCGGCTCGCCCACGGTCACCAAGGACGGCGTGACCGTCGCCAAGGAGATCGAGCTGAGCGATCCGATCGAGAACATGGGCGCGCAGATGGTGAAGGAGGTCGCCACCAAGACGTCCGACCTCGCCGGCGACGGCACCACCACCGCCACCGTGCTCGCGCAGGCGATCTTCCGCGAGGGCCTCAAGAACGTCACCGCGGG
>JAICLE010000070.1 GCA_025927545.1 Gemmatimonadales bacterium | reverse complement strand
TCCTGTTCGAAAACGGCGGCAAGAAGCTGCTGGCGCACTTCGACCGGAACGGCATCGGCTACACCGTCGACCGCACCAACGGCAAGGTCATCGTCGCCAACGCCTTCGGCCCCATCAACTGGGCCAAGAGCGGCGGCACGGGCACCCCGGTCGAGGGCGTGGTCACGACCGGCGTCCCGGTCAGGGATCCGAAGTACGGGACGACCTCGAAGAAGAACACCGAGGGCATCTGCCCCGCATCCATCGGCTTCAAGGACCAGCAGCCGGCGGCCTACTCGCCGATGACGGGCATGTTCTACGTCCCGACGAACCACATCTGCATGGACTACGAGGGGGTGGAGGTCAAGTACACCGCCGGCCAGCCCTATGTCGGCGCGATCGTGCGGATGTTCCCGGGCCCCGGCGGCAATCGTGGCCGGTTCATCTCCTGGGATCCGATGAAGGGCAAGGTCAACTGGGAGATCAAGGAGAACCTGGCCGCCTACGGCGGGGCGCTCACCACGGCCGGCGGGCTTGTCTTCTACGGCACCATGGAAGGCTGGCTGAAGGGCGTGGACCAGAAGTCAGGCAAGGTCCTCTGGCAGTTCAAGACCCCGTCGGGCATCATCGGGAGCCCGATGAGCTACCTCGGCCCTGACAAGAAGCAGTACATCGCCGTGTATTCCGGCATCGGTGGCTGGGCCGGCATCGGCGTGGCCGCCGGCATCGGGGCGGAAGATCCGACCGCCGGTCTGGGCGCGATTGGCGCCTTCGGCGACGCGGGCGAGTTCTCGAACCAGGGCGGCGTGTTGACGGTCTTCTCACGCTAGGCCTTCTCGCTGCATGGCACGCCACAAGCGCCGAACTCCGCACACGACCGGAGTTCGGCGTTTCGCCGTTTCGGCGACGCGGCCCGGCCGAGCGGGTGACGGACATCACCGCGGGTGAACTCCCGGTGGCCGTAGCTAACGAGGCTTCCGGGTGTGATCGCGCCACGCGGGCAGCGACTAACACTCGCCGCGCGGCGCCGGATGGCACCGAGCGACCCCAGCAGACGCAGCAGGAAGGAGCAGCCATGGCAACCGCCCACGCTACGCAGACCGCGACCTGGCACTTGGACCCCGCCCACTCGAGCGTCGAGTTCTCCGTCAAGCACATGATGATGACCACGGTGCGCGGCCGCTTCAAGCAGTTGAGCGCGACGCTCACCGCCGACGAGGAGCACCCCGAGGGCTGCTGTGTCGAGGTCACGCTCGAGGTGGCGAGCCTCGACACCGGCGTCGCCGACCGCGACGCGCACCTCCGCTCGGCGGACTTCTTCGACGCCGAGCGCTATCCGCAGATCACCTTCAAGAGCAAGCGCCTCGACGGGAAGTTCGCGACGGCGGGCGACCGCTTCCGGATGCTCGGTGACCTCACGATTGGCGATACGACGATGGAGATGACGCTCGACTGCGAGTTCGCCGGTCGGGGGCAGGATCCGTGGGGGAAGCAGCGGGCCGGGTTCACGGCACGCGGCGAGATCGACCGCCGTGAGTGGGGCCTCAAGTGGAACCAGGTGATCGAGACCGGCGGCGTGCTCGTCGCGAACAAGGTCCGTATCGAGGCCGAGGTGCAGTTCGTCGAGCAGGCGGGCTGACGGGCACCTGGTATTCGGGCGAGGCCGGGCGGCGCCGGCTCCACAGCCACCGGTAGTCTTTATGCACCAGACCCTTGAACGAAGAGATCACGATGAGCGCAACATTGCAGGAATCCAGGGCCGTTCACCACAAGGAACGCCAGGTGGGTGCTGGAACCGCACGGAGTTGGTCAACTCCCTGAACTAGCAGCTGGCCGATGCGATCGAGGGGGCTGGCCGATGGCGTCGTGCCAGTGGTCGCGAAACAGTCGCCAAGACGCGTCCACCGACGACGCAGAGCGCGACGAGTTCGATCGTGCCGCCGCGCGTCTCGACGACGCCGATCCGGCGCCGGGGGGTGTCTGGGGCGCGCCGGGGTGGGTCGCCATCGTCACCGCCGAGGAGCTGCACCATGTGGCCGACCTGCCGGTGCAGGGGCGCGCCGTCATCGTGGCGGTGGTGGAGTCGCGCGGGACGACGCTCTACCGCGATGCCTGGGACAAGCTCGAGGAGCTCGAGGAGCTGGCTGCGCCGCTCGAGGACATACCGGGAGTCGAACGGATCACCGGTCCCGCGTCGAGTGCGGCGTCGGTCCCCGCGGCGCGCCCGCGGTCGAGCAGGACCCCACTTCCGGGTCATGCGCTGCAAGGGCGCGCGTGAATGGCCGGTCACATCGAACAGTACCCGTCGGCGCAGCCAGAGGTGTCGCCCGCCGCCGATTCGGCCGTCGCGGTCTCGACGGCAGCCGACTCGCGCCAGGCTTCCTGCAGCACCCCGAGCAGCACCTCCGGCGGCTGCGCGCCCGAGACCCCGACCCGCTCGTCGATCGCGAAGAAGGGTACCCCGCTGATCCCGAACACGCGCGCTCGCGCCTCGTTGGCGCGCACCGCGGCCGCGTATGCGTCGCTCGCGAGCATCGTGCGCGCCGCTTCGGGATCGAGGCCCGCCTCCGCCGCGATCTCGACGAGTACCTCGCGCTCGCCGATCGCACGGCCCTCGCCGAGATAGGCGCGGAACAGCCGGTCCACGATCTCGTCGCGCCGCCCGTGCGCCTCCGCGAAGTGGATCAGCCGGTGGGCGTCGAAGGTATTGCCCACCTGGGCGCGGTCGAGGTCGAACCGGAGTCCCTCCTTCGCCGCCTCGGCGCTCATGCGCGCGTTCATCGCCTGCGCCTGAGTGAGCGTGACGCCGTACTTTCCGGCGAGGTGCGCGGGCTGCGACAGCTCACGGCGCGGCGGCGCGGCCGGGTCGAGCTCGAAGCTGCGCCAGATCACCTCCACAGCGTGCCGGTGCTCGAACCCGTCGAGCGCGCGCTCGAAGCGCCGCTTCCCGATCGCGCACCATGGGCAGGCGATGTCCGACCAGATCTCGATCTTCATCTCTCGTCTCCGTTGTTAGGTACCGGCCCTTGGGCCCGACCTGCAAACGCGGCCCGTGCGGGGGTGGTTCCCGCCCGGAAACGCGACACGCCGCCTCCGAAAGGAAAGCGGCGCGGCAGTGTCGCTCTCGGTCGGGGCGCCGGGATTTGAACCCGGGACCTCCTGCTCCCGAAGCAGGCGCGGTAACCGGGCTGCGCTACGCCCGAGGCAATCCCGCATCGCGAGCGATCGAGCGATCAGCGGCTGTGCTTGTACATCAAATCCACCAACTCGTCGTACATTGCTTCGGCATCGGCCGCACTCGTGCGGATCGCGGATGTTGCGCAGTGCTTGAGGTGGTTGCGCATCAGCTCGCGCCCTACCGAGCGCAGCGCCTCGTGCACTGAGGAGATTTGCGTCAGGATCTCGGCGCAGTAGCGCTCCTCCTCCACCATTCGCTGGAGGCCGCGGACCTGCCCCTCGATCCGGCGCAGGCGCTTGAGGTTGCGCTCTTTGACGGCCGCGTCCACGCCGACGGCCGTGCGCGCCGCGCCGCCGCCGCCGCTCTCCTTGGTGCCGGACGCGCCGTTCGAACCCTGGTCGGCGTGCTTCCGTTCATGCGTCCGGGTGTGAGCCATGTCTCGACTCCTCCTTGTCCTCCTGTGGGCCAGCGCCCGCTCGCCAGCCGGACGCAGCGCTACGCGATCCGCGCTCCGCGCAGCCGCAGACTGTTGGTCACGACGCTTACCGAACTGAAGGCCATCGCGGCGCTCGCGAGAATCGGGCTCAGGAGCACGCCAAAGGCCGGGTAGAGCACGCCTGCCGCAACCGGGATGCCGATCACGTTGTAGATGAACGCCCAGAAGAGGTTCTGCTTCATCGTACGCATCGTCCGGCGCGACAGCGTCACGGCCTGGGCCGCGGTGCGCAGGTCGCCGCGCATGAGCACGATGTCGCCCGCCTCGACGGCGACGCCGGTCCCGGTGCCGATCGCCATGCCGACATCCGCCTTCGCGAGCGCCGGGGCATCGTTGATGCCGTCACCCACCATCGCGACCACCTTGCCCTCCGCCTGCAGTCTCTCGATCTCGGCCAGCTTGCCATCCGGCAGCACCTCGGCCACGACACGATCGATGCCGGTCTGCCGCGCCACGGCTTCCGCGGTGCGGCGGTGGTCGCCCGTGAGCATGACGACCTCGAGGCCGAGCGCGTGGAAGCGGCGAATCGCCTCGCGCGAGGTGTCCTTGATCGGGTCGGCGACGGCCACCACTGCCGCGAGCGCACCGTCGATGGCCACGTACATCGGCGTCTTCCCCTCCATGGCGAGCCGGCCGGCTTCGCGGGCGAGCGGCGCCGGGTCGACGGCGTAATCCTGCATGAGCGCGGCGTTGCCCACGGCGACCCCGGCGCCCTCGACGACCCCCACTGCCCCCCGACCCGTCACGGACTCGAAGGCCTCGGGCGTCGCGAGCGGGGTGCCGCGATCGCGCGCGCGGCGCACGATCGCGTCGGCGAGCGGGTGCTCGGAGAGCCTCTCGAGGGAGGCGACGAGCCGGAGCACATCGTCCGCCTGCCGGGACGACCCCGGCGCGACCACGAGGTCGGTGACCGTCGGGCGGCCCTCGGTCACCGTGCCGGTCTTGTCGAGCACGATCGTTCGCAGGTCGCCGGCCCGCTGGAGGGCCTCGCCGCCCTTGATGAGCACGCCGAGCTCGGCGCCCTTTCCCGTGGCGACCAACACCGCCGTGGGCACCGCGAGCCCCATGGCGCAGGGGCAGGCGATGATCAGCACCGCCACGGCCGCCGCGAACGCCCGCACGGCCGGCGCGCTCTCGACCGCCACGAACCACACGACGAACGTCGCGATCGCGATCGAGATGACCACCGGCACGAAGATCCCGCTGATGCGGTCGGCGAGCCGCTGGATCGGCGCGCGGCTCCCCTGCGCGTCGCGCATCAGCTTCACGATGCGGGCGAGCACACTGTCGGCGCCGAGGGTCGTGGCGCGGTAGCGGAACGCGCCTGTGCGATTGATGGTGCCGCCGATGACGGCATCGCCCGGCTTCTTCGCCACCGGGAGCGACTCACCCGTAAGCATGCTCTCGTCCACCGCGCTCTCGCCCGAGAGCACCTCACCGTCCACCGGGAGCCGCTCGCCGGGGCGGACGACCACTCGTTCGCCGGCCTCGACGGTCTCGATCGGCGCGTCGATCTCGACGTCGGCACCGTCCAGCCCCCGGCGCACGACGCGAGCCGTCTTCGGCTGGAGCTGGACGAGGGCTCGCAGGGCGGACGCGGTCCGCTTCTTGGCGCGGGCCTCGAAGGCGTTACCGGTGAGGATGAGCGCGATGATGATGACCACCGCCTCGTAGTACACGTCCGGCTGCACGCCCCGGCGCAGGAAGAAGCTCGGCGCCACGGTCGCCACGACCGAGTAGAGGAACGCCGCGCCAGTGCCGACGGCCACGAGCGTATTCATGTCGGCGGAGTGGTGGCGGAAGGCGGCCCAGGCGCGAGTGTAGAAATGGCGCCCCGCCCATGCCATGACGCCGAGCGTGCCGAGCAGCAGCAGCCAGAGGACGAGCACTGGGGGAATCGCATACAGCCAGGGGAGCGCCGCGAGGAGAATGGGGTCGAGCACCGCCATCACCCAGCGCATGAACGGGTCGGAGATGTGGGTGTGCGGGCCCGCCGCGCTGGTCATCTGGCGCATGAGCGGCATCGAGAGCACCATCGCCAGCACGCCGATGACGCCGCTCACGATGGCCTTGCTCCGGAGCTCCCGGAACTCCGTGGCGCCGGCGCGGTCGCGCGCCATCTGCTCCTCGAAGGCGCTCTGATCAGGAGAGGCGAGCTCCGCCCCGTAGCCAGTCGCCTTGATGGCCTCCACGAGCCGGTCGGGTGTGACCGTGCCGGGGTCGAAGCGGACGGTCGCCGTCTTCATCATCAGGTTGACGTTCGCGTCGGTCACCCCAGGCTGCTGCTGGAGCGCACGCTGGACCCGCGACGAGCAGGCGGCGCAGGTCATGCCGGTCACCGGAATGCGGATGGCCTCGGGGGTGCCGCCGGCCGCCGCCGGAGCGGCGCCCGCGCTCGTCACGCCCGGGGTGACAGCGCTGCTGGTCGTGCTGGTCGTACTCGACATGATCTCCTCGGCGCGAACGCGTGCGCGAACGCATGCGCGAACGCATGCGCTAACGCGTACGCTCAATCCTCGGCGACGAGCGCGCCGCGCAGCATGCTCATTCCGCACGTGAAGTCGTACCGTCCCGCCGCGGGCGGGGTGACCTCCACGATCGTCCGCTCACCGGCCGGCAGAAAGCGGCGGATGCCGAAGTCGGGGAAGACGACCTCCTCCGAGCAGCTCCCGGTGTCCTTCCGATCGAAAACGAGGCGCACGGGGCGACCCGCCTTCACCGTCACCACTGCGGGGCTGTAGCCACCATCGACGGTGATGGTCTGTTCCTGCGGCCCCGTGCCCGGCCCGCCGCCGACCGACACCGCGGCGGCCGCGGACGTGCGCCCGGCGACAAAGAAGTACCAGTTCACCCAGGCGATCGCCGCGAGTCCCGCCAGGATCACCAGCCAGTCCGTTCCGTCGATCGTCATCGTACCCTCGTGCGGCGCCCCGGTCTCCCGTCAGGCGGTCGGTGCGGCGGCGTAGCCGGCGTCGTTGACCGCCTGGGCAAGCTTCTCGGGCGTCGCGACAGCAGGGTCATAGGCGACCGTGGCGGCGCCGACCGAGACGCTCTCGACGGTAACGCCGTCAAGGGCCTCCAGGGCCGTCCTCACGGCCTTCACGCAGTGCGCGCAGGACATGCCGTCGATCTTCAAGGTGGTGTGGTTCATGGTGCAGTTCTCCGTTCCATGCGCACGCCGCGCGCGGACAAGGGCTCCGCGGGGAGCGGGATAGCCCGCTGGGGTATGATCATATATACCCCCGGGGGCTATGTCAACTTGGGAGATTGGCACGAGCCGGGATGGCCCGTGCGCTCGATGCACCTCGCCGATGGACGTGGCTCGAGGGCAGCGAAAAACCCCGCAGCCGCGAAGCGGCGACGGGGTCTGACCTTACATCATCGGGGCGCCGGGATTTGAACCCGGGACCTCCTGCTCCCGAAGCAGGCGCGCTAACCGGGCTGCGCTACGCCCCGTAACTGCAGTGAGCGGGAACCGCGACGGCCGGTCCCGCAGTCCTCATGCGCCCTGAGGGACTCGAACCCCCAACCTTTTGATCCGTAGTCAAATGCTCTATCCAATTGAGCTAAGGGCGCGACTGCATGGGAGGTACAAGACTCGAACTTGTGACCTCCACGATGTCAACGTGGCGCTCTAACCAACTGAGCTAACCGCCCGATAGCGAGCGGTCAGGCGGTCAGACGCTCGGCCGTTCAGGGCGCTCCGGGAGCGGAAGCATTCCGGCACCGGGGCCACTGACCGCCAGACCGCCTGACCGCCTGACCTCTGCAATAGCGGGGGTGGGATTTGAACCCACGACCTCCGGGTTATGAGCCCGGCGAGCTACCAGACTGCTCCACCCCGCGACGTGTGCCGGACTGCGCCGGCCATTCCTCGGATCCTGCCGCCCGCCCTGCGCTGCGTCGAGCCGGGCCATCGAGAGCGGGAAACGGGACTCGAACCCGCGACCCCAACCTTGGCAAGGTTGTGCTCTACCAACTGAGCTATTCCCGCGGTAGGACACCCCGCGTTACGACACCCGTGGCGCGGGTAGGAGTCTAGCGTCCGCTCACGGCGCGCGCAACGCCCATCCGTCTGCCCGAATCCGAGGGAATGGAGGCGAGGGGGATCGAACCCCTGACCTCGTGAATGCCATTCACGCGCTCTCCCAACTGAGCTACGCCCCCGCTATTATTGACCCGCCCTCGAGTTGCGGATCCCCCGGCGCCGTGGCAGCACGGAAACCTAGCCGCCGCCCGAGCGAGCGTCAAGCGGAATACCTATCTTGCACCGGATGCCGAAGAAGAACCCCGACGACCGGGGCGCGTCCCCGCGTCCCTCGAAGCGGCCACCCGACACCTCGCCCCAGGCGTACTCGGACGATCTGACGACCGCCGAAATCCTGGCGCAGTCCCCGCCCGCGCGGCCGCGGAAGCGCGAGACCGCCAAGAGCCTCGGCGTCTACGACGCCGACGGCGACATCCTCGACCAGTACCTCTATGAGGTAAGCCGCACGCCGCTCCTCACCGGCCAGCAGGAGATCGCCATCGCCAAGCGCGTCCGCGCGGGCGACGAGGAGGCGATGCAGGAGCTGGTCAAGCGCAATCTCCGGTTTGTGATCTCCGTGGCCAAGAAATATCAGAACCGCGGCCTCGCCCTCACCGACCTGATCGGCGAAGGCAACGTCGGTCTCCTTACGGCGGCCCGGAAATTCGATCCCGACCAGGGCGTCAAGTTCATCTCCTACGCCGTCTGGTGGATTCGCCAGGCCATCCTGGCCTCGCTCGCGCGGCAGGGCCGCACCGTGCGCGTGCCGCTCAATCGCACCGCGGACCTCTCGCGCATCGTCCGCACTGCGGAGACGTTGAGACAGGAGCTTCGGCGGGAGCCCACGCCCGAGGAGATCGCCCACTCGACCGGGCTGTCGCTCGACGTCGTCCAGTCGCTCGCCGCCCTCAACACCGCCGAAGTCCGGCTGGACGCGCCGCTCGATCCCGAGGGCGACCGCTCGCTCATCGACCGCTTCATCGCCGACGATCAGGGCGACGCCGAGGAGCGGGCCATGGACCAGTTCCTCTCCGAGGAGATCGAGTCCGCGCTCCGCACCCTCCCGCCGCGCGACGCGAAGGTGCTCCGGCTCTACTTCGGGCTCGACGGCGGCCGCGAGCACACGCTCGAAGAGATCGGCGGGATGCTCGGCGTCACCCGCGAGCGCGTACGCCAGTTGCGCGATCGCGCGCTCAAGCGCCTGCGCGACGGCGACGTGGGTCGGGCGCTGGCGAGTTTTGCGGCGTAGGGACAGAGATTCGACGCATGGGCCATGGCTCATGACCCACGACTCACGACTCACGACCTACAGTCCCCCCCGGGACGGGTTCATCACCCACATCGGCCGCCGCAGCCTCGAGACCTTTCGCGCGGTGGCCGACGTGCCCACCTGGTCGCCGCTCCTCGTCGGGCAGATGCGGCGACTCGGCGTCGACTCGGTGCCCATCGCCCTGTTCATCGCCGTCTTCACCGGCATCGTCCTCTCGCTCCTCTCCTCCTACATCTTCACCGGCGCCGTCCCGCTCTACTTCGTCGGGGCGCTGGTCGGCAAGACGGTCATGATGGAGCTGGGCCCGGTGCTCACGGGCATGGCGCTCGCCGGCCGTGTGGGCGCGAGCATCGCCGCCGAGCTCGGTACGATGAAAGTCACCGAGCAGGTGGACGCGCTCGAGACGCTGGCCTACGACCGCAACGCCTACCTCGTCGTCCCCCGCGTCCTCGCCGCCACGCTGATGTTCCCGGTGGTCACCGCGTTCGCCATGGCCGTGGGCGTCACCTCGGGCTGGATCACCGCCGTCAACCTGCTCGACCTCTCGACGCCCGAGTTCTTCAAGGGGCTCCGGATGTTCTACCAGTTCAAGGACATCTGGTTCGGCCTGGTGAAGAGCGCGAGCTTCGGGGCCGCCGTGGCCCTGATGGGCTGCCTGCAGGGCCTCGACAGCAAGAGCGGCGCACAGGGCGTGGGCCAGTCCACCACCCGCGCCGTCGTGCTCGGCTGCGAGGCGATCCTGGTGCTGGACGCGTTCTGGGCGCTGGTGCTGCTGTGAGGGAAGGACGGAAGGACGGAAGGACGGAAGGGAAGCGCACGACACGGAGCCGCTGTGCCGTTCCGTCCTTGCGTCTTTCCATCTTTCCGTCATTGCGATGATCCAGCTCGACGGTTTGACGAAATCCTTCGGTGCCCAGCGGGTCCTCGACGGCCTCAGCCTCGACGTTCCCGACGGCCGGAACACCGTGGTGATCGGCTACTCCGGCTCCGGCAAGAGCGTGACGCTCAAGTGTATCGTCGGGCTGATCGAGCCGGACGGTGGACGCGTGCTGGTGGATGGCGGCGTCGTCGGGGAGATGAGCCGAGAGGAGCTGGCGGAACTGCGGGGCCGGATCGGCTACGTCTTCCAGTTCGCGGCGCTGTTCGACTCCATGACCGTGGCGGAGAACATCGCCCTCGGCCTGGCGCGGCGGGGCCACGACCGCTCGACGATCGCGCGCCGGATCGAGGAGAGCCTCGCCGTCGTCGAGCTCCCCGGCACGGAGGGCCGGTATCCGGCCGAGCTGAGCGGGGGGATGCGGAAGCGGGTCGGGATCGCCCGCGCGATCGCGCTCAAGCCGCGCTACATTCTTTATGACGAGCCCACGTCCGGGCTCGACCCGGTCACCTCCGCCGTCATGGACCAGCTCATGGTGCGCACCCGCGATCTCGGCGTGACCGGGCTCGTCGTCACGCACGATATGCGGAGCGCGTTCCGCGTCGGCGACCGGATCGCCATGCTGCACGAGGGACGGATCCGCCAGGTCGGCACGCGGGCCGAAATCCAGGCCAGCGACGATCCGGTGGTCCGGCAGTTCATCGAAGGGCGGCCCGGCCAGATGGCGGCCGCGGCCCCGCGGAGGGCCCCGGGATGAGACGCACGAACGAGTTCGCGGTCGGTCTCGCGGTGCTGCTGGCACTGGCGCTGGTGGTGGCCGGCGCGCTCTGGCTGAGCGAGACCGACGTCAACCAGAAGCAGGTGAACGCCCAGGCGCGCTTCCGCACCGTGGGAGGTCTTGGCGTGGGTGCGCCGGTGACGCTGCGCGGCGTCCGGGTGGGCCGGGTGGAGGCGATCCGGCTGGTGGCCGACGAGTGGGTCGAGACCGAGCTCAGCATCGACAAGAACGTCGAGCTGCCCGCCAAGCCGGCGGTCATCTCCGCCTCCGCCAGCCTGTTCGGCGAATGGAGCGCCACCATCGTGCCCTACGACGAGCCGCCGTCGGACCCGAATCTGCGGGCGGCGCTGGCCGAGTCGGACCGGGCGGGCGGCGCCGCGTGGCCCGGCGCCACGCTGCCCGACATCGGACAGCTCACCGCCCAGGCCAGCCGCATCGCCGGCGACGTGGGGGTGGTCACCCAGCGCATCAGCCAGGCGTTCGACAGCACGGCACTCAAGAACCTGCAGAAGAGCGTGCAGGACCTGGCGGCCATCTCGGGCCGGCTGGTGACCTTCGCCAACGCGCAAACCACGCGCATCGACCGCGTGAGCCGGAACGTGACCACCACCTCCGACGCGTTCGCGGGCGTAGCGAGGACGTTCCAGGGCGCCGTGGCCCGGCTCGACACGGCCACGAAGGACGACCAGCTTAAGGACATCCTGAACAACGGGCGCGCCTCGAGCGCCGACCTGCGGCAGGCGGCCGCCGATCTCCGCTCCGTCATGACCGCGGCGCGCGAGAATCAGGTGAGCCTGATCCGCGTCATCCAGCAGGCCGACACCCTCATGAGCCGGATCCAGAGCGGCAACGGCACCCTCGGCATGCTGGCGACGGACTCGACCCTCTATCGCGAGACGACGGCGACCGTCATCCAGTTCCGGCAGCTGCTTACCGACATTCAGGCCAACCCCAAGAAGTACCTCAAGATCTCGGTCTTCTGATGATCAAGCGCCGGGCCGAACTGGAAGTGAGCGCCGGCGGGATCGTCTATCGCCGACTGCCCGAGTCGGGGCCGCGATTCCTGCTCATTCGTGACTCGTACGACAATTGGGGGTTTCCCAAGGGGCACCTCGAGGACGGCGAGTCGCCGGCGGAGGCGGCGGTGCGCGAGACCGCGGAGGAGACCGGGCTCGAGCAGCTGACCCTGCAGGGTCCGATCCGCGTCATCGACTGGCATTTCCGCTTCCGCGGCCGGCATATCCACAAGTACTGCCACTTCTTCCTGTTCGAGAGTCCCGAAGGCGACCCCTCGCCGCAGATGGCCGAAGGGATCACCGACTGTCAGTGGCGCACGCTCGAGGAGGCGCTCGAGACCCTGAGCTACGACAACGCGCGCGGCGTGCTGAAGCGCGCCGGTGAGATGGTCCGGACGCTGGTGGCCGTGGGCGCCGGCCGCTCGCGCCCCGCCCCGGAGCGCCGGGCGTCGAGCTGACGGTGGCCCTGATCGCCACGCTGCTCGAGAGCCGCGCCGCGCTCCTCGCTCTCCGCCGGACGCTGCCGAAGAGCGGGGCCGCGGTGGTCGCCTGTCGCACGCCGGCGGGCCTCCGGCGGCTGCTCCAGCGCCGGCTGGTGGACGCCGTGGTCCTCACCCCCAGCGCCGCCGTGCTGCCGGAGCTGGCCGAGCTCCGGCGCCAGTTCCCCGGCATCCCGATCGTGGCCTACGCGCCGTTCCGTCCCGACGACGGCGAGTTGCTGCTCACGTGCCGGCGCCACGCGGTCGCCGCGGTGGCGGTCGAGGGCGTGGACGACCCGGTCGTGGGCGACATGGTGGTGCGCGCCTCGATCACCGCCGAACGGCGCCGCGCGCTGGCCGAAGCACCCCGCGTGCTCCGCCTCACCGAGCCGCTGCAGCAGGCCGCGTGGAGCCTGCTGGTGGGCGAGGTCGAGCGGCCGGTCCGCACCACGAGCCTGGCCCGGCAGCTCGCGGTGAGCCGGGAGCACCTGTCCCGCCAGTTCGGCGCGGGCGGCGCGCCGAACCTGAAGCGCGTCATCGATCTCACCCGGATCGCCTGTGCCGCGCAGCTGCTGGCCAATCCCGGCTATGCCGTGCCTCTCGTGGTCCGGGTGCTCCACTTCGCTTCTTCCAGCCATCTGAGCAGCACCGCCCGGCGCATCGCCAACGTGCCGACGCGCGGCCTCGGCGAGCTCGGGCCGCGGGGTGTGCTGCAGGCATTCGTCCGCGGGAACACGCGCAGCCGGCGCTGACGGGCCGCGGCCCCGCGCGCCGGAGCGCCTCCGCGTGTAGCTTGTACGGCTTGCCCGGAACCGGACCCTTGCCCGGCCCCAGGTATTGTGATTATTTTCACAAGCCGTTCAGGACACTCCGAATCCTCAAGCCAGGCTGCCCACGACATGGCCACCGACTCCATTCTCCGTCCCGGCGAGCTCAAGGACATCCTGCTGCGGGAGATCGAAGCCGCCGACCTCACGGCCACGGACGTGGCCGAGGTCGGGACCGTGCTGGAGGTGCGCGACGGCATCGCCCGCATCTACGGTCTCCAGTCGGCCATCGCGAGCGAAATGCTCGAGTTCACTGCCCGGGAAACCGGCGAGACGGTGGCCGGCCTGGTGCTCAATCTGGAAGAGGACAACGTCGGCGCCGCGATCCTGGGCGACTACCTCAAGCTGAAGGAAGGCGACGAGGTCCGCCGCACGGGCCGGCTGCTCGAGGTACCCGTGGGTCCGGCCATGCTTGGCCGCGTGGTGGACGCCCTGGGGCGGCCCATCGACGGCCGGGGGACGATCCAGGCCGCCGGGGCGCGTCAGGTGGAAATGGTGGCGCCGGGCATCATTGTCCGTCAGCCGGTCAAGGAGCCGCTGCAGACGGGCATCAAGGCCATCGACGCCATGATCCCGATCGGACGCGGGCAGCGGGAGCTCATTATCGGCGACCGCGGCACGGGCAAGACCGCCATCGCGGTGGACACGATCATCAACCAGAAGGGCACCGGCGTCGTCTGCGTCTACGTCGCGATCGGGCAGAAGCGCTCGACCGTGGCCACCGTGGTCGAGCGGCTGCGGGAGACGGGCGCGCTCGACTACACCATCGTCGTCGTGGCGTCTGCCTCGGACCCGGCGCCGCTCCAGTACATCGCCCCGTATACCGGCACCGCCCTGGCCGAGTACTTCATGTACGAGGAGGGCAAGCCCACGCTCTGCGTGTACGACGACCTTTCCAAGCAGGCCGCCGCCTACCGCCAGCTCTCGCTGATCCTCCGCCGCCCGCCGGGGCGCGAGGCGTACCCGGGCGACGTGTTCTATCTCCACAGCCGTCTGCTCGAGCGCGCCGCCAAGATCAGCGAGAACGCCGAGGTGGTGAAACTCGATCCGCGCATCCGGAAGCCGGGTGGCTCGCTCACCGCCCTCCCGATCATCGAGACCCAGGCGGGCGACGTCTCCGCCTACATCCCGACCAACGTCATCTCGATCACGGACGGCCAGATCTTCCTCACCACCGACCTGTTCTATGCCAACGTGCGGCCGGCGGTGGACGCGGGCATCAGCGTGAGCCGCGTGGGCGGCAACGCGCAGATCAAGGCGATGAAGCAGGTGGCGGGTCCGCTCCGGCTCTCGCTGGCGCAGTACCGGGAGCTGGAGGCGTTCGCCCAGTTCGGCTCGGATCTCGATGCCGCCACCCAGCGCCAGCTTGCCCGCGGTGCGCGCCTGGTCGAGGTGCTGAAGCAGCCGCAGTACCAGCCGGTGCCGGTCGAGCGTCAGGTGGCGATCATCTTCGCCGTCACCAACGGCTACCTCGACGACGTCGAGGTGGCGCACATCCGGCAGTGGGAGCGCGACTTCCTCGACTATCTCGGCGCGTCGCACCCTGCCGTTCTCAACGACATCCGTACCCGGAAGGCGCTGGACGACGACCTGAGCGGCCGGCTCAAGGCCGCCATCACGACGTTCAAAGCGCTCTTCGTGGCCGACTGATGGCGAAGAGCCGGCAGCTCAAGGGACGGATCCGGTCCGTCCAGAACACCCGCAAGATCACCAAGACGATGGAGCTGGTGGCCACGTCGAAGCTCAAGCGGGCGCAGGACCGCGTCGTGGCGGCGCGACCCTACGCCGACGCCCTGCGCGACGTGATCGCCGACCTGGTCACGCCGGAGCTGGCCCAGCGGTTTCCGCTGCTCCGCCAACCCGCGCCGATTGCCCGGGGCGGCCCCCGGCGCGCCGCCGTCATCCTGCTGACCTCGAACCGCGGGCTGGCGGGCGGCTTCAACGCCAACCTGATCAAGGAAGCCCGCCGCCGGATCGAGACCCTCGAGGCGGACGGCTACGTGGTCGAGCTCTACGGCGTGGGCCGGAAGGGCATCGGCTTCTTCCGCTACCTGGGCCGGACGCTCGCCAGCGAGCGGATCGACATCGGCGACCGGCCTACCGCCGCCCATGCCGCCGAGATCGTGGCCCCGCTCCTCGAGGCGTACGCCGCGGGGGAGCTCGCCAGCGTGGACCTGGTGCAGGCGCGGTTCATCAGCGCCCTGCAGACGCCGCCCGCCGCGGTGCGCATCCTGCCGGTGGAGGCGCCGGCCCCGGGGGCGGCCGCGCGCGATTACCTGCTGGCGCCGAGCGCGGAGGCCATCCTCGAGGAGCTGCTGCCGCAGTACGTGCGGAACGCGGTCTACCGGGGCCTGGTCGAGACGGCCGCGGCCGAGCACGGCGCCCGGCGCACGGCCATGAAGAACGCCACCGACAACGCGGGCGATATTCTCGAGCTGCTCAAGCGGACGTACAATCGCCAGCGGCAGGCCCAGATCACGCAGGAGATCGCGGAGATCGTGGGCGGGGCCGCGGCGCTGCAGGGCTGAGCACGACGGAGCGGGACTCTCCGTCAACCAGACACACACGGAGCCACATCATGGCAACTGCCATCGCAACCGAGAAGACGGGCGTCGCGCCGAAGACGCAGCAGAACATCGGCCACGTCGTCCAGGTCATCGGCCCCGTGCTCGACGTGGAGTTCGAGCCCGAGCACCTGCCGGAGATCTATAACGCGCTCACCATCGAGGACGCGAGCGGCGCCGTGCCGGTGAAGCTCACCGCGGAAGTGCAGCAGCACATCGGGCAGAACCAGGTGCGCGCGGTGGCCATGAGCACGACCGACGGCGTCACCCGCGGCATGGAGGTCACCGATACGGGTTCTGCCATCACCGTGCCGGTGGGCGACGCGGCACTCGGCCGCATCCTCAATGTCCTGGGCGAGCCGGTGGACGGCGGCACGCCGATCCCGGCCTCCACGCCGCGCTGGCCCATCCACCGCGAGACTCCGAAGTTCACCGATCTCGAGCCCAAGACCGAGATCTTCGAGACCGGGATCAAGGTCGTCGACCTGATCGCCCCCTTCGTGAAGGGCGGCAAGATCGGGCTGTTCGGCGGCGCCGGCGTGGGCAAGACGGTCGTGATCATGGAGCTGATCAACAACGTGGCCAAAGGCCACGGCGGCAAGTCGGTCTTCTGCGGCGTGGGCGAGCGCACCCGCGAGGGGAACGACCTCTACCTCGAGATGGAGGAGAGCGGCGTCATCAAGAGCTGCGCCCTCATCTACGGGCAGATGAACGAGCCTCCGGGTGCGCGGCTCCGCGTCGGCCTCAGCGGCCTCACGGTGGCCGAGTACTTCCGGGACGTCGAGGGGCAGGACGTACTGCTCTTCATCGACAACATCTTCCGCTTCACCCAGGCGGGTTCCGAGGTCTCCGCGCTGCTCGGCCGGATGCCGAGCGCGGTGGGCTACCAGCCGACGCTGGCGACG
>JAICLE010000163.1 GCA_025927545.1 Gemmatimonadales bacterium | reverse complement strand
GATGGTGCCGATCAAGCTCCTCTACGTGCAGGACGTGGTGGGCGACGACGTGCCGTTGCCCGGCGAGGACTCCGGCTGATGGCGGACGAAACGGACGGCGGCACCCGCCTCACGGCGGTCGAGATCCACGACAACATCGTCGGCCCGGGCGAGAAGGAGCTGACGCGCCCGGCGGCGTCGCTGCTCTGGTCGGCGCTCGCGTCGGGGCTCGTAATCGGCTTCAGCTTCATCGGCGGCGCCTACGCGGCGAGCCTGGTGCCGCCGGAGCGCGGGCATGCGGCCTTCGCCGCCGTCTACCCGCTGGGCTTCATCCTGGTCATCATGGCCCGGAGCGAGCTCTTCACCGAGAACACGCTCGTCCCGGTTGTGCCATTTCTCGAGCGCCGCGACGCGCAGACGTTCCGGCTGCTGCTCCGGGTCTGGGCGCTGCTGCTCATCGGCAACCTGATCGGCGCCGCGATCTTCGGCTGGGCGTTGGCCCGCACGCCGATGGTCGAGCCGTCACTCCATGCGGAGCTGGGACGGCTCGCCGCGGAGGCGACGAGCGGGAGCTTCGGGCGGATCGTCTACGCGGGGGTATTCGCGGGGTGGCTGATCGCGCTGCTCTCCTGGCTGCTCGCCTCGACGCATGCCACGGGCGCGCAGATCGTGCTCATCTGGATCTGCACCGCGCCCATCGCCGCGCTCGGGTTCCGGCACTCGATCGCCGGGTCGGTTGAGGCGTTCTACCGCGCCGCGTCCGGAAGTGCGGGGTGGGGAGAGATTCTTCTCGGCTTCGTGGTGCCCGCGGTGATCGGCAACGCGATCGGCGGCGTGCTGCTGGTGGCGCTGCTCAACTACGGACAGGTGGTGACGGAGCGGGAAGGGCAGCCCGCCGCGGCGCAGAAGCGCCGCCGGCGGGCCAGACACCGGCGCGACGAGGGTGGACGCGAGTCATCCTGAGCGGAGCGAAGGGACTCGCGCCCCAGCCTACCTGCCGAGCTTACCCCCGAGCATCCCGCCGATGTCGTCCATCACCGACCCGTCGCCATCCTTGTCCAGGAATTTCCCGAGCATTCCCATCAGGCCGCCCGGCGCATTCTTGGCGGCGGCCTGCTGCTCGCCGCCGAGCATGCCGGCCAGCCCGCCGGGATCGAGTCCGCGCTCGCGCGCGCTCTTGCCGAGCGCGCCCATGACGAGCGGTGCCAGCATCGAGAGCAGCATCCCGGCCTTGCCCGAGTCGATCCCCGCCACCTGGCCGAGCCCGTTCTGCACCACCTCCTGCCGCCCGCCGAGGACATGACCCAGAATCCCGGCACCATCGGCGGCGGCACCGCCGGTCTGCTGTCCTCCGAGATAGCCGGTGACGTTGTCGAGGATGCTGCCGTCGTGGTCCTTCTGGAGCGCGGAAGCGAGGGCACCGGCCTTGTTCGGGTCCTTGGCGTTGTGCGCCAGAGCGCCGACCAGCATCGGGAGCGCGGCCGCGATGGCGGTCTGGGTGGTGCTCGGGTCGGTGCCCAGCCGCTTCCCGATCTGCTGCACCGCTTCACCGCCCAGACGCTGCTGGAGCATGTCGAGCATGGACATACGGGCCTCATAGGTGGAGGACGGAAGGAAGCCTCAAGATCGCGTGGAGCCCGGTCCCCGTGTGTGCGCCCCGTCACCATGCCGGTTATCTTCGCGCGATGCCTGGCCGTCCCCGCGCGCGACTCCAGTTGGCGGCCGCCGCCATGCTGTTCTCGACCGGCGGCGCCGCGATCAAGGCCGCCGAGTTCACCGGCTGGCAGATCGCGAGCTTCCGGAGCGGGGTGGCGGCGCTCGCCATCCTGCTGCTGACTCCGGCGGCGCGCCGCGGCTGGAGCGTGCGGGCCGTGCTGGTGGGGTTTGCGTACGCGGCCTGCCTCACGCTGTTCGTGCTGGCCAACCGGTTGACCACCGCGGCCAACACGATCTATCTCCAGAGCACCGCGCCGCTCTACCTGCTGGTGCTCGGCCCCTGGCTCCTCAAGGAGCCGGTGCGGCGGCAGGATGTGGCGCTGATGGCCGTGGTGGGCGCCGGCCTCGCGCTGTTCTTCGTGGGCGCGCAGACGCCGCTCGCCACGGCGCCGGACCCGGTCAGGGGGAACCTGCTCGCCCTGGTGAGCGGTTTCTTCTGGGCGCTGACCGTCTGCGGGCTCCGCTGGATGGGCGCGGCGGAAGGCGGGCACGGCTCGGCCGTGGCGGCGGTGGTGAGCGGAAATCTTACGGCATTTCTCGTCTCTCTCCCGATGGCCCTGCCGCTCGGGCCGCACGCGCCGGTGGATTGGGCGGCGATCGTCTACCTTGGCGTGTTCCAGATCGCGCTGGCGTACGTGCTGGTCACGTCGGGACTGAGGCACATCCCGGCGCTCGAGGCGTCGCTCATCCTGCTGATCGAGCCGGTGCTGAACCCGGTCTGGGCCTGGCTGTTCCAGGGCGAGCGGCCCGGCGCCTGGGCGCTCCTGGGCGGCGGAATCATTCTCGGGGCCACGACGCTCAAGGGATTGCTGGACGCGCGCTCGCAGCGCGAGGTAGTGCCCCCGGTGGAGCTGGCGGTCGAGTCGGGACGGGAGCCCGCCGCCTGACGTCGCGCGGACAGAGGAGAAATCGACCCTGATGGACACGCTGATCGAGACGGTGCGCATCCGGAACGGAGCGGCGCCGCTCTGGTACCTCCACCTCCGCCGCCTCGCCACGAGCTGCAAGGCGCTCGGCGTGCCGCTGCCGGGTACGCTCATCACCCCCGAAGGCGGGCCCGACCGTGTGCACCGGCTGCTGGTGAGCAAGCGCGGGCCGGTGGTGGGCGAGCGGCGCGTGGGGAGCACGGCGCCGGTGCGGCTGATCACGTCGCGGGTGGTCCACCGGCCGTATCCTCACAAGCTGGTGGACCGGGAGCGGTTCGATCGCGCGCTGGCGGAGGCCAAGACCGTGGAGGCGGACGACGGCCTGCTCCTGACCGTGGGCGGGCAGGTGGCGGAGACCTCGATCTGGGGAATCTTCTGGTGGGAGGACGGCCGGGTGGCGGGGCCGCCGCTCGAGATCGGGATCCTGCCCGGCGTGGGGCGGGCGCGGATCGCGGAGCTGGTGGGCGAGATCGCGGAGCGGAAGGCCACGCTGGAGGAGGTCCGGGGCAAGTCCATGTTCGTCGCCAACTCCGTGCGCGGGGTGGTGCCGGTGGCCTCGCTGGATGGCGTTCAGGTGCCGGAAGACCCCGCTACGGAGGCGCTGGCGAGCAGATTTTGGCCTTGACCCAACCCCTTTGCAGGGCTAGTTTTGGCGGCTCTGGACGGGGCCCAGGCTCCCCGTGGTGGTTGTAGCTCAATCGGTTAGAGCGCCGGACTGTGGCTCCTGAGGTTGCGGGTTCAAGTCCCGTCAGCCACCCTTCTAGAGGTGCAGAGGTCCGTAGCTCAATTGGTAGAGCACCGGTCT
>JAICLE010000115.1 GCA_025927545.1 Gemmatimonadales bacterium | reverse complement strand
GCGGCGCCGGTGGCGATGAGCTTGAGCTTGCCCGGATAGCTCGTGATGTCGCCCGCGGCGTAGATGCCGGGGACGTTGGTCTCCATGAGCGTATTGACCTTGACGTCGGCCTTCTCGGTATCGAGGCCCCATTCGTTGATGGCGCCCAGGTCGGAGTGGAAGCCGAGGAGCGGGATGACGGCGTCGAGCTCCAGGGTTTCCTCCTCCTTCGTCTTGGTATTGACGATCGTGACCCGCTCGACCTGGCCGTTCCCCTCGATCTTCTTCACCTCCCAGAACGTTCTGAGGTCGCACCGGCCGTCGCGGCAGAACTCCTCCACCTGCCGGATCGTGGCCGCGTGCGCGCGGAAGCCGTCGCGCCGGTGGATGAGGATGATCGAGCGGGCGACCCCCTGGAGGTTGACCGCCCAGTCGAACGCCGAGTCGCCGCCGCCCACCAGCAGCACGCGCCGCCCCTCGAACTGCTTCGGGTCGAGCACCTTGAAGTAGAGGCCCTTCTCCTCGTAGAGCTCCTCGCCCTCGATGCCGAGGTGCCTCGCCTCGAACGCGCCGATGCCGGCGGCGATGAGGATGGTACGCGACGGATATTCGCCGCCGTCGGTCTCGAGCACGAAGTGGCCGCCGCCGGCCCCGTCCTCTACCCGGCGGAGGCCGGTCACGATCTCGCCCAGGTGGGTGCTGGCGCCGAACTGGAGTCCCTGGGTGACCATGTCGCGCACGAGGTCCTTGGCCAGGACCTTGGGGAACCCGGCGACGTCGAAGATGTACTTCTCCGGGTAGAGCGCCATGAGCTGCCCGCCCAGCGCGGGCAGGGCGTCGATGATGCGACAGGACGCTCCCCGCATGCCGGCGTAGAAGGCGGCGAACAGCCCGGTGGGGCCTCCGCCGATGATCGTGATGTCCCTCAGCTCCTGCTCTGCCACATCGGCTCCTGCGTGGACGGTCCGGGGTTCCGCGACAAGCGGTGGAATGTATAAAAATAACCGCTCCGGTCACCCCCCGACTTTTTCCGGCCTTCCGCTCGCCGCGTGCTGCCGGCACATTGCCGCGGCGGACGATCTTTCGCGCCGCGCGCCACGCGCTCGATTCAGGAGAGGGGAACCATGTCGTTGAAGATCTACACTCGCACCGGCGACGAGGGCGACACCGGACTCTTCGGCGGTGGACGGGTGCCCAAGGACCATCCCCGCGTCGCCGCCTACGGTGACGTGGACGAGCTCAGCTCGGCCCTCGGCGTCGTGCGCGCCACCCCGCCCGCGGAGTTCTTCGACGGCCTGTTCGAGTCGGTGCAGCGCGACCTGTTCGCCATCGGGGGCCACCTGGCCACGCCCGACCCGGAGAAGGTCGCCAGGGCGCTCGAGAAGGCGGAGCTCTCGGACATGCGCGTCGCGGAGCTCGAGCGCGTCATCGACATGGCCGACGGCGAGCTGCCCCCGCTCCGCGCCTTCGTGCTCCCCGCCGGCACCCCCAAGGCCGCGGCGCTCCACCTCGCCCGCACCGTGTGCCGCCGGGCGGAGCGGAGTGTGGTGCACCTGGCACATGCCGAGCAGGTGCCGGCCCTGTTCCTGGTCTATCTCAACCGCCTGTCCGATCTCCTCTTTACCCTCGCACGCCTGGCGAACCATCGAGCCGGCACCGCGGACGTGACGTGGTAGAGCCGGAGACGAACCGTGCCAGGGCCGAGCCCGCGCCGGTCGTCGTTGCCCACGCCCTGGGATCCTATCCCGTCCTGGTGGCGCCCGGGCTCCTCGGCCAGCTCGAGGCGCTCGTCGCCGAGCACCTCGGCGCGTCGCGCGTGGTGCTGATCGCGGACGCCGCCGTCTACGGGCTGCTGCAGGCGGGACGGCTGGGCCGCGCGCCCTGGACCGGCAGCGCGCTCACCTTTCCCCCGGGTGAGGCGTCCAAGACGCGCGAGCGTTGGGCCGGGCTCACCGATCTCCTCCTCGCGCAGGGTTACGGGCGGGACAGCGGCATCGTGGCACTGGGCGGCGGTGTGGCCGGCGATCTCGCGGGGTTCGTGGCGGCGACCTACATGCGCGGCATCCCGTGCATCCAGGTGCCGACCTCGCTCCTCGCGATGCTCGACGCCTCGGTGGGCGGCAAGACCGGCGTGGACACGCCGGAGGGGAAGAATCTGATCGGCGCCTTCCATCCACCGGTCGCGGTGCTCGCCGATCCGCGCGCGCTGGCCACGCTGCCCGAACGCGATTTCCGCGGAGGCATGGCCGAGGCCGTAAAGCACGGGCTCATCGCGGACGCGGAGTACTTCGGCTGGATGGAGCGCGAGGCCAAAGCTCTGCTCCGGCGCGACGAGGCGGCGCTCACGCACCTCGTCCGCCGGAGCGTCGAGCTCAAGGCCGAGGTGGTGAGCGGCGACGAGCGGGAAGGTGGGCGCCGCGCCATCCTGAACGCCGGCCACACGGTCGCCCACGCGCTGGAGCAGGTCTCGGCCTACGCGATCCCCCACGGCGAGGCGGTGGCGCTGGGCCTGGTGGCTGAGTGCGCGCTCGCCGAGGCGCTCGGCGTGGCGCCGTCCGGGCTCGGCACCCGCGTCGCGGGCCTGCTCGGGCGGCTCGGACTGCCCGTCAGGCTCGCCGCGCCGCTGGATGAGAGGGCGCTGGTGCGTGCGATGGCAGCCGACAAGAAGAACCGTGGCGCGCGGGTGCGTTTCGCGTTCGTCCGCGCGCTCGGCTCGATGGATCCCGCCGACGGCTGGACCAGGGAGGCGCCGGAGGTAGCCGTCCGGCAGGCGCTGGGAACGATCGCGCCGACCCCAACCGCCTGAGGCCGGCACCGGCCCGTCGCGCTCAACTCAACCGCAAATACTGCAAGTTCTTACATCTCCGCCCCCCGGGCGGCCCGACAGCGTCTCCCGGGTGGCCGTGGAGAAATCGGGGAACCGGCTTGTCGGAAAGCATTTGTGATGTGGATTACTTCGATTGCTTGACCGCCGTCCCCCCGATTCCTATATTCGTTCCCTCTCTCCTCGGCCTTCCCGGCCGCTTCAGCACCCACATCGCCGACCGTTTGGCTCCACGCCCGGGGTTCGACCATGGCCCATGTTCGTACGAAGGCTCGTATGCTGGTCCGTTCCGCTCCGTCAGGCGCCTTCGATCAGTACCTCCTGGACATCCAGAAGCTCCCGATGATCTCCGACCAGGAGGAGGAGAAGCGTCTGGCCCGGCGGGCCCTGGCCGGCGACGAGACCGCGGCCGAGCGGCTGGTGACGGCCAACCTCCGGTTCGTCATCTCCTACGTCAAGAAGTACCAGGGGCACGGGCTCGATCTCTCCGAGCTGGTCGCCATCGGCAACGAGGGGCTGCTCAAGGCGGTCAAGAAGTTCGACCCCGACCACGGCGTGAAGTTCATCTCCTACGCCGTCTGGTGGGTGCGCCAGGCGGTCCTCAAGGCGCTGGCCGAGCAGACCCGGAGCGTCCGCATCCCCCTCAACCAGAACTCGGCCCTGGTGCGCATGTCCCGCGCGCAGGCGTTTCTGGCCCAGGAGCTGGGCCGCGAGCCCACCGACCAGGAAGTGGCCACGGCGCTCAACGACACGGTGGACAACATCCGGAGCGCCCGCCGGATGACCTCGACCGAAGTCTCCCTCGACGCGCCGGTCGAACGGCAGGACCGGAGCGCCAGCACCTTCGGTGAGCGGGTGGCCGGCACCGGCGGCGGCGAGATCGAGGAGATGACCGACTGCCGCCTGCAGCGCGAGTTCATCGACCGGATCTTCGAGCGCCACCTCACCCCGCGTGAGCGCAAGATCCTCTCGCTCTATTACGGGCTCGAGGAGGGCTCCGAGGCCCTCACCCTGGAGAAGATCGGCGAACTGCTGGGCGTCACCCGCGAGCGGATCCGCCAGATCCGGGAGCGCGCGTTCGAGAAGCTGCGCGATAGTCCCGATGTGCGATCGCTCCGGGGGTTCTGGGGAGCGGCGTAGGGAAGGACGGAAGGTGGGAAGGACGGAAGGTGGGAAGGGCGTTTGACGGGCGGTGCTGGATGAGGGCGCGAGGCGCCCCGCCCGGACCGCCCGTTCGGGCGTTTGTAAGGCCTCAGGCGCGGGGGCCTTCACATAGGGAGCGTCAGTGGGCCTCCGGTTCCCTGTGCGATCCTGAAGGTCGAAGCCCACTGCAGCGACCGGCGTGAGGCCTCCCGCGCCGCGTCGCGCGCGCCGGCGCGCGATCCCCGACCCCCCGCCGCAAGGCTAGATTCCCACGCATGCCCGCCCGCCTCCCCCTCTTTCCTCTCCCCGTGGTCCTCTTCCCCGGCACCCCGCTCCCGCTTCACATCTTCGAGCCCCGCTACCGCCAGATGCTCGCCGACTGCCTGGAATCCGACCGCCGCTTCGGGATCACGCCACTCGCTCCCGACGATGCATCGCCGGCACCCGGCACCGTCGGCTGCGCGGCCGAGGTGCGGGTGAACCAGGAGCTCCCGGAAGGCCGCTCCAACATCGTGGTGCTCGGAGCGGAGCGGTTCGTCGTCTCGCGGATACTCGAGGAGGGCACGCCCTACTTCGTCGCGACGGTCCAGCCGTTCGAGGATCGCCCAGGCACCGCTCCCGCCGAGGAGCGCACCGCGCGACTCCGCGAGCAGTTCACCCGCTACGCGGCGCTCGTGCGCGAGCTCGGCGACGCGGCACCGCTCGACCTCGAGCTGCCGGACGATGCGCTCGCCCTCTCGTTCCACGCGGCCGCGGGCGTCGAGCTCGGCGCCGAGAGCAAGCAGCGCCTCCTCGCCGAGCGTTCGACCGCGCGGCGGGTCGAGGCCCTGCTGCTCGTGCTCCCCACGCTCACCACGGCGGCCGAGCGCGCGCTCGTGGTGCACCGCCGCGCGCACGGCAATGGCCGGGGGCACGCGCACCCGGGCATCACCACCGCATGATCGGCCCCGCGCTGGTCGAGGCGCTCGGCCGGATCGTGGGGCCGAAGTGGGTCCGCCACCGGCGGGCCGAGCTCAGGACGTACACCATGGACGGGCTGCCGACCCGCGAGTCCTATCCCGGCGCGGTCGTGATGCCGGGAACGGCCGCGCAGGTGCGGGAGATCGTTCGCCTGCTCCACCTGACCGACGTGCCGTTCGTCGCCCGCGGCGCGGGGACGGGGCTTTCCGGCGGCGCGGTGGCCGATCCGGACGCGGTGCTCGTCTCGCTGACGCGGCTGAACCGGATCCTCTCGGTGGATCGGGCGCGCCGCCGCGCGGTGGTGGAGCCCGGCGTGGTGAACGCCCGGCTGTCCGAGGCGGTCGCGCCGCTCGGCCTCTACTACGTGCCCGATCCCTCCAGCCAGTCCGCTTGCACCGTCGGCGGCAACGTCGCCGAGAACGCGGGCGGCCCGCACTGCCTCAAGTACGGTGTCACCACCAATCACATCGTGCAGCTCGACGTCGTCCTGCCCGACGGCTCCGAGCTACGGCTCGGCTCGACCCACGGAGAGCCGTGGGGGCCGGACCTGGTGGGGCTGTTCGTCGGAAGCGAGGGAATGTTCGGGATCGCCACCGCGATCACCGTCCGCCTCGAGCCGCTCCCGCCCAGCGTCCGCACCATGCTGGCCGACTTCCCCACCGTGCGCGCGGCGAGCGAGGCCGTGTCGTCGGTCATCGCCACCGGGATCGTGCCCGCGGCGATGGAGATGATGGATCGCGCCTGTGTCGCCGCGGTCGAGGCGTCCATCTACGCGGCGGGCTATCCGACGGACGCCGCCGCGGTGCTCCTGGTCGAGCTCGACGGCCAGGCCGACGCGGTCGCGGCGGAGGCGGACATCGTGCAGGCGATCCTGCTCGAGCGCGGGGCCCGCGCGGTGCGGAGCGCCTCCACCCCGGGCGACCGCGCGCGGCTCTGGCAGGGGCGGAAGAAGGCGTTCGGCGCGATGGGCCGCATCGCCCCCGACCTGGCGGTGCAGGACGCCGTGGTGCCTCGCTCCTCACTGCCCGACATCATGGACCGGATCGCCGAGATCCGCGACCGCCACGCGCTCAGCATCAGCAACGTCTTCCACGCGGGCGACGGCAACCTGCACCCCAACATCTCGTTCGACCGGCGCGACGCGGACGTCGTCCGGCGGGTGCACGTGGCCTGCACCGAGATCATGGCCGCGTGTGTCGAGGCCGGCGGCAGTATCACCGGCGAGCACGGCGTCGGCTCCGACAAGCTGGGCTACATGCCGCTCATCTTCGACGCCGAAACCCTCGGCGCGATGCGCGCGGTGCGGCGCGTGTTCGACCCGGCCGAGCGCGCCAACCCGGGAAAGGTCGTTCCCATCCACGCCTGCCGCGAGTGGCGCGCGGCGCCCGGAGCGCGGCTGTGAGCGACGTCGTCCACGGCCGCCTTCGCGCGCTGCTCGGCACGGCCGGCGTCGAGCGCGATGCCGCGGGGCTCCCGCGCGCCATCCCCGACTCGGCCGACGCGCTCTCGCTCGTCTGCCGCCTGGCGCACGACGAGGGCTGGAAGATCCGCATCGAAGGCCAGGGCACCTGGCTCCCGGCCGACGCGCCGGCCGACCTGGCCGTGAGCACGCGCGCGCTCGATCAGGTGGTCTCGGTGAGTCCCGCCGACCTGGTCGCGACCGTGCAGGCCGGCACGCCGCTCGAGGCGCTCCGTCGGCGGCTGGCCGACGAGGGGATGTGGCTCGCGCTCGATCCGCCGGGCCGCCCCGAGCGGAGTCTCGGCTCGATCATGGCGACGGCCACCGCCGGCCCCCTCCGTCACGGCTTCGGCCCCGTGCGCGACCACGTCCTCGGCTGCACCGTCGCGACCGGCGATGGACGGCTGGTGAAGGCGGGCGGGCGCGTGGTCAAGAACGTCGCGGGCTATGATCTCACCAAGCTTCAGGTCGGCGGCTTCGGCGGGTTCGGCATCATCGCCGAGGCCCATCTGCGGCTGCGCGCCCTGCCCCGCGCCGACGTGACGCTCCTGGCGCGTGGGATGCGCGACGCCCTCACCTCCGCCGCGCGCGACGCGATGGCGGCCGAGCTGGTGCCGGCGGCGCTCGAGCTGCTCTCGCCCGCGCTGGCGGCGGAAGCCGACTGGGTGCTCGCCGCGCGGTTCGTCGGCACCGACGCGGCCGTGCAGGGTGACGTGCGCCGGCTCGCGCCCATCGGCAATCTCGCCTGGCAGCCGCTCACGCCCGACAAGACGGCGCCCTTCTGGAGCCTGGTGGCCCGCGGCAGCCAGGGCGGGCCGGTCACGCTCCGCCTGGGCGTCCTGGGCAACGGCGTTGACGATACCATCGACCTCCTCGCCCACGATCTGGACGACAACCTTCTCTCCGCCGGCGCCGGCTCGGGCATGATCCGCTGGACCGGCGACGCCCCGGTCGAGCGCCTCCGCGCAGTCCGCCGCGCCGCCGCCGCCCGTGAGATTCCCATGACCCTGGAGCGCGCGCCGTGGCCCGTGCGCCGCGCGCTCGGCCACTTCGGCGCGTACCGGGAAGGCGTGGGCCAGCTCGTGGGCCAGCTCAGGGACACGTTCGATCCGGGGCAGTGCCTGCAGGTGGCGCTCGAGGGTAGCGGGGGGGACGGTGAACGGTGAGCGGCGTCCCTCGCACACCGCTGCATCCGATTCACCACAGAGGCACAGAGGCACAGAGGAAAAAGAACAGAAGTTGTTGTGGTCTCCGTGTACCTCTGTGCCTCTGTGGTGAATCATGACAAACGCTTGCCTGAGCGACGACGGCCGCCCGGCGAGGCGGACTCGATGACGACGACCCCGGACTACAGCTCCCTCGACCCCTGCGTCCACTGCGGATTCTGTCTGCCGGCGTGCCCGACCTATCTCGCCACGGGCGACGAGGCCGACAGTCCGCGCGGGCGCATCGTGCTCATGCGCGCACTCGAGCGGGGCGAGCTTGGCCCCGAAGACGACGCTCTGGTTCAGCACCTCGACGCCTGCCTTGGCTGCCTCGGCTGCGAGCCGGTGTGCCCCTCCGGCGTGGGTTACGGCCGCGGCATCCAGACCGCGCGCGAGCAGCTCTTTGCCACGCGCCGCCTCTCGCCCCTCGCCGCGCTGGTCCTCGCCGTCTTTCGCCGCGAGGGGCTCTGGCGCCCGCTGTTCACGGCGGCTCGCCTGCTGCGGGCGACGGGGGTGCCGCGGCTGCTCGCGGGCCGGAGCCGGACAGGGTTCGGCATGGGAATGCTCGCGGCGACCGAGCCGCTGTCTCCCACCGACACCGTCATCCCGAGCGAAGCGAGGGACCTGCTCACTCCGGCGGCCGAACCCGGCTCGGCCAGATCCCTCGCTTCGCTCGGGGTGACAGGCCAAGGGTCCTCTCCGTCCCTCCGTCCCTCCGCCTCTCCGTCCTCTCCCACCGTCGCCCTCTTCCGCGGCTGCGTCATGGATGCGCTGTTCGACCACGTCCACGACGCCACCGTCCGCACCCTCGAGGCCAATGGCTACCGCGTCATCGAGCCGGCGGGCCAGGCCTGCTGCGGCGCGCTCCACGAGCACGCCGGCGACCGCGCGAGCGCCGAGGCACTGGCGCGCCTGAATGTGGCGGCCCTGACGAACTCGGCCGACTACATCGTCGTCAACAGCGCCGGCTGCGGTGCGCTGCTCAAGGAATACGGCCACCTGCTCGGCACCGAGGCTGCTGCCGCGCTGGCGGCCCGGGTGCGCGACGTCTCCGAGCTCCTCGCCCAGGCGGGCCCGCGGCCCGGCGGGCCGCTCCCGCTCGACGTGGCCTACGACGCCCCGTGCCACCTGCAGCACGCGCAGCGCGTGCAGGCCGCCCCGCTCGCCGTGCTCGGCGCCATCCCGTCCCTTCGGCTCCGCCTGCTGCCCAGCTCCGACAAGTGCTGCGGCAGCGCCGGCATCTATTCCATCGTCCGCCCCGCCATGGCCCGCGCCGTCCTCGACCTCAAGATCGAGAGCTTCGCCGGAGCCGATCCTCTCCCCGACATCGTCGCCACCGGCAATCCCGGCTGCCTCATGCAGATCGGCGCCGGCCTCCGCGCCGCCGGCCTTCCCATCCGCGTGGCGCACCCGGTGGAGCTGCTGGACGAGAGCTATTGGAGAGGGGGGGTGTATGGGACTGCGGTGAGAGGTGAGAGGTAAGAGGTGAGAGGTGAGAGGTGAGCGGCACTGTCATCCCGAGCGGAGCGAGGGATCTGCTCAACCGGAGGTCG
>JAICLE010000176.1 GCA_025927545.1 Gemmatimonadales bacterium | reverse complement strand
CTGCTCCCACGATCCGGTGTGCGCCACCATCAGGTTCACATGGCTCTTCCGCACCTCGATCACCGGCTTTCCGGTCCACGCGTCGATCTCGCGCGTCGAACCGGCGCGCCGCGCGCCGCGCTCGTAGACCGGCAGCTCCGGGCCGTCGCCGGCGTCACCCGCGGGCCGGATCGCCTGCCTGAGCCGCTCGATGGCAAAGCCATAGTACGGTGAGAGAAACAGATCGAGCCGGTCGCTGCGCTCCCCGACAAAGACCCGGTCATCCACGAACCGCCGCACCACCCCGGCGACCTGGGGAAACAACGCACCCGCGGGAACCGCGACGTCACTCCCCTCCACCAGCTCCCGGGTGAGATCCCGGGCCATCGTGAACACCAGCTCCTGCATCCGGCGCCCGCGCCGGTATGGCTCGAGGTCCACCTCCCGCACCCGTCCGGGCGCGAAGGCGCTCGGCCGGCCCTCGTTGGTGGGCAGGTTGGCGGCCATCGAGACCTCGGGCGGAATCTTCGCGGGGTCGATCTCGAGCTGCGGCACCTGGTCCCACTCGACCGCGATCCGCCCCGTGATCCGCTGGGTGTACCGGTCCACCCGCGGGAAGGTGATCTCGTACTCGGCCTTGGCCGGCACCGCGTGGATCCGCTGCCGCTCGACCGGCGGGGGCGTGCCGCCGTCGGTGACCTTGAACGGGATCACCTCGAACGGGACGCCCAGCACCTGCGCGATCTCCTCGCCGAACCGGTCGTCCGTCCCGAGGTCGTACCGCCGGCGCCGGAGCCCGCGTCCCACCACCTGCTCGCAGAGGAGCTGGCTCATGAACGGCCGGAGCCCCACGATGTGGCTCACCGTGTTGGCGTCCCATCCCTCGGTCAGCATCGCCACGCTCACGATGCAGCGCACGTCCCGCCCGGGCGGATGCAGCGGGCGCCCGAGCTTCTTCGCCAGCTCCTCGAACCCTTCGGGATAGATCGCCCGGCCCTGACCGTCGCGGGTCCAATCGGTCTTGCCCACGGTATCGAGCGTGAACCGCATCCAGCGCTGCTCGTCCGCCTTGGAGCCGCCGCCCTCGGTGTCGCCGCGGTCGGTGTCGTGCACCACCTTCGTGTCCACCCGGATGGTGTTCAGCAGCCCGCCGCGGTTCAGGAACTCGGGCATGCCGGACGACGGAATGCCGGCGGGACGCTCGTCCTCCGCCAGCCATTCGTGGACCACCTTGGCGATCGCGATGTTCTTGCAGACGATGATGAACACGGGCGGCCGGATATCGCCGTCCCCCGCCTGCTGGCGGCGCTGGAAGTCCTCGCGCCATTGGCCCGCCAGGAGAGCGATCGGCGCGTGCGCGTACTTGAGCACCGCCTCGGGCTTAGGACTGCCGCGCCTCCCGCCCCGCTCCGCCGGCGTGAGCTTGGTCCGGACGATCCAGTCCCAGATGTTGAAGTAGTCCGGCCGCTCCTTGCCGCTCGTGTCGCCCAGGGCGAGCTGGGGGATCTTGACCAGCCCCGACTCGATCGCGTCCACCAGCCCGAACTCGCTCACCACCCACGGAAACGGCCGGCCCGTCATTCGGCCCACCCGCCCCAGGTAGTACGGCGTGGCCGAGAGGTCGAGGCAGAAGTTGATCCCGCGCAGCTTGTTCACCCGGTCGAGCCCCTCGACCCACACGGTCGCCTCGCGGTAGAACTCGTCCTCCTCCTCGCCCTCGTACAACTCTTCGTCGCCACCCTCGTCATGCCCGAGCCGGTAGGCGTGGTGCGCCTCGTCGTTCATCACCAGGATGTTCTGCTTGCCGCCGACCTCGCGGCCGAGCACGCGGGCCACGACCGCGGCATCGCTCTCGACCCAGCGCTCGCGCTCGACCACCACCGCGGTGAGCGCGCCCGAGCCGTCGCGCTCGTCGTCCAGCACCCGGATCGCCCCCGCGGCCTCGAGCGCCTGGAGCGCCGGCAGCGTCATGTAGCGGCTCCCGCGCGCGGTGGTCGTCCGCTCGGCGATGCGGATCTTCTCCCGCGTCGTCTGCCGCACGCCCGCCTTCACCACCCGGGCGCTCACGTCGCCCGCGTCGGCGCTCTGGGGCTCGAAGACGTGCCAGTTGGTGATCACCACGCGCCCGCGTGCGAGCAGCGGCATGAGGTGCGGCGGCACCAGGTCCCGGCTCCGATACAGCGACGCCTCGCCCCGGCCGGGGTCCAGCTCGAGCAGCCGGTCGCGGATGGTGATGTTGGGGCAGACGACGAGCACGACGTCCGAGTAGGTGGCGTTCGCGCGGTCCTGGACCTTG
>JAICLE010000017.1 GCA_025927545.1 Gemmatimonadales bacterium | reverse complement strand
CGGCCTGGATGCCGGCCCCGCCGCCGGAATCGGAGCCGGCGATGGTGAGCGCGATCTTCATCCGGTGAGCACCTCCATGGGCGGCTCTCTCTTGACCACCATTCGCGATCTCCACCGCCGGCGCGGCCGGGAGCGCCGCGGTCTGGCGCTCGCCGAGGGCGTGCGCCTGGTCGAAGAGGCCCTCGCAGCCGGGATCGGCGTGCGCGGGGCGGCCGTCTCGCCGGCGCTGGAAGGTACTCCCCGGGGAAGCGCGCTCAAGAGCGCGCTCAGCGAGCGGGGCGTACCGATCACGGACGTGGGCCCGGCCGAGCTGCACGAGCTGGCCGACACCGAGCATCCGCAGGGCGTGATCGCGGTGGTGGAGCCGCGTGTCTGGGCGCTCGCCGACCTCTCCGCCGCGCCCGGTGACGTGCTGCTCGTGCTCGATGGGGTGCAGGACCCCGGCAACGTCGGCACCGTGCTTCGCACGGTGCTCGGCCTGGGAGGCGCCGGAGTGGTCGCGCTGAAGGGGACGGCCGATCTCACCAACCCGAAGGTGCTCCGCGGCAGCATGGGAGCTGCGTTTCGCCTCCCCGCCGTGTCCACCGACGCGGAGAGTTTCCTCGCGTGGGCGAGCGAGCGCGACGTGGAGCTCTGGGTGGCCGCGACCGACGGCGAAACGGCCACGCGGCACGGGGCCCGGCGCGCGCGCGCGCCGCTCGCGCTTGTGCTGGGCAACGAGGGCGCGGGAGTGAGCGCGGCCGTGGAGCTGGCGGCACGCCGCTGGGTCTCGGTGCCGCTCGCCCCAGGAGTGGAGTCGCTCAACGTCGCGGTCGCCGCCGGCATCCTGCTGCACGAGGTCATGCGTGACGACTGACGCAATCCTCGTGGCCTATGCCGGAGTGCTCGGCGCCGTGCTCGGCAGCTTCCTCAACGTCTGCATTCTGCGCTGGGGCGCCGAGCCGAAGCAGTCGGTGGTGCGGCCCGCGTCGCGCTGCCCCAAGTGCGGGCGCGGGCTCCGCTGGTACGACAATATCCCGGTCGTCTCCTGGCTCGTGCTCCGGGGCCACTGCCGCGGCTGCGCCCAGCCGATCTCCGCGCAGTATCCGCTGATCGAGCTCGGCACCGGGCTCGTCTGGGCATTCATGGCGTGGCGGTTCGGCTTCGGGCTCGAGGCGCTGAAGGGCGCGGTCTTCGCCACCATCCTGCTCGGGATCGCCATGACCGACGCCCGGGCCTACATCATCCCCCACGAGTTCTCGATCGGGGGGACCGTCCTCGGGCTCGCCTTCGCGGCCGCGCTGGGAGCGGGGCTGCCCGGCGTGCGGGAAGCGCTGCTCGGCGCCTGCTTCGGCGCCGGTCTCGTGCTCCTGGTCGGCGAGGTCTCGGAAATGCTCGCGGGGCAGGAGGCGATGGGCGGCGGCGACTGCGCGTTGATGGGGATGGTGGGGGCATTCTATGGCTGGGAGGCGGTGGTGCCGGTCGTCGGCGTCGGCGCGGCGGTGAGCGTCGTGCTGTACGCGCTCGGCTCGCTCCGGCCACGCACGGCCGTGGCGGTGGCCGACAGCGCGGGCGGGACGGACGGCCCGTCGCTCCGCTGGGGGATGCTGCTCAAGCTGCTGCTCGCGGGCGGCGTGCTGATCGCGGCCATGCTGGCTGCCATGCGGGCGCGGATTTTCGGCGGTGTGCTGCAGGCGGGTTTCGAGGGAACCGTGGTCGCCGGCGCGGTCTACTATGCCGCGTTCCTGGCGCCGGCGGACCTGCAGGCCGGATGGCTGCGCGTGGTGGGCCTCCTTGGCGCGGCCGCGGGTGTGGCGTTCGGCGGCGGATACTCGCCGGTGCGGCTCGCGGCCGGAGCCGCGCTCGCGATCGCCTCGCTCTGGTATGCGCGGCGGGTCACGGTCGCGGAGTCGCCCGCGACGACGGAGGAGCTGACTGCCGGTGGCTACCTGCCGTTCGGTGTCGGGCTGGCGCTCGCGGCGGGGGCCCTGGCGCTCATGGACGCGTATCCGGGCATCCGCGCCGGCGTGGCCGCATACCTTCAGCTCCTGGGGATCTCGTGATCCCGCGGCGTGGGGCGTGGGCGGCCGCGGGCGCCTTGCTGGTGATTCTCGCGGGCGCCTGTCGGGGGCAGAGCCGCGACGCCTCCGAGTCCACTGTGCTCGCCCGGCTGGTGGACAGTCTGCGCGTGCCGGTAGAGCGGGCGGCTGGGCTCACGTTCAAGACGCCGCCCCGCTCGGCGCTCCGCTCGCGCGAGCAGGTGCGCGCCTATCTGATCGGAAAGCTCGACGAGGAGCTGCCGCCCGAGCGCATGCGCGGGCTGGAGGCTGCGTACCGGCTGTTCGGACTGCTCCCCGATACGCTCGAGCTGCGGAAGCTGCTGCTCGATCTCTACGCCGAGCAGGTGGCGGGCTACTACGACCCCGACTCGGCGACGCTGTTCGGCGTGGCCGGCGCCGACCGCGCGCAGCTCCGGCTGGTGCTGGCGCACGAAATGGTACACGCGCTCCAGGGGCAGTACCTGCCGCTCGACTCCATCCTCGAGTCCACGTCGAACAACGACCGGCTGACCGCCGCCCAGTCGGTGCTCGAGGGCCAGGCGACGCTCGCGTCCATCGAGGTGCTGACGCCGGGGCAGGGCGTCACCCGCACGCCGCAGTTCTGGGAGATGTACCGCGACCAGGTGCGCCAGCAGCAGTCGGCCATGCCGGTCTTCGCGCGGGCACCGCTGGTCGTGCGGGAGGCGCTGATCTTCCCGTATCTCGACGGCGCCGAGTTCATGCACTGGTGGCGCACCAGCGGTCCCAAGGACACGCTGCCGTACGGGCCGCGCATGCCGGTCTCGACCGAGCAGATCCTCCACCCGGAGCGCTACGCGCGGCGGGACGAGCCGGTGCCGCTCGCGTTCGCGCCGGCCGACAGCGGCATCGTCTACGAGGACGTATTGGGCGAGAACGAGATCCGGGTGCTGCTGGCCACGCTGGCGGGATCCGACGAGGTGCAGACGGTCGTGCCGATCGGTTGGGGCGGCGACCGCTACCGGGTGTACGACACGCCGGGAGGCCCGGCACTCGTGTGGTACGTGGTGTGGGACGACCAGGGCTCGGCGGACCGATTCGTCCGGAGCGCCGGGCCGGGGCTCCGGCATACGGCGCGGGCTGGCTATCGCGCCGAGCTGGACGCCACGACGATCGGCGGCCGGCCGGCGACGCGATACGCCCTCGCGCCCGTGGGGTGGCGGAGGTGGGGAGCAGTACCGGAGGTCCGGTGACGCCGACGATCATCGTCCCCGGCATTTCGGGCTGAGCGAGGGACTGCCGGCGTCGCCGGTCGGCCGCGGACGAGCTCCGATCCGGGTGAGCAGATCTCTCGGTTCGCTTGGGATGACGATATCTCTCTCGAGGCTGCCACTCGCCCGCCCGCATTACCCATACGTGAGAACTGTCCCTCCCTTCACTCACCTCACCGATGGACCCCGGGAGCATCGGCTCTCCGACCTTAGGGTCCGTGCGGGAATACCTTGGTGAGGGTATAGAGCACCAGCCCCACCATCCCCCCCACCACCGTCCCGTTGATCCGCACGAACTGCAGGTCCCGCCCCACCTGCAGCTCGATCCGGCGCGAGGTCTCCTCCGGGTCCCACGCGCTCACCGTGTGCGCGATGAGCTGCCCGGCCTCGTGGCGGTGCTGCTCGATGACCCGGAGCACCGCGCCGATGACCCACTCGTCCAGCTTCGCGAGCAGCGCCGGGTCCTCGAGCGCCGCGCCCGCCAGGGCCGAGAGCCCGCGCTCGAGCCCGCCGGGCGCGCCGTGCTCGGCGGCCGTCACCTGGCGGTCGAGCACGTGCTTGAGCTCGCGCCAGAGCGAATGGGTCAGCCGCTCGCTCGTGGGATCGTCCAGCACCTGCTGCTTGAGCGCCTCCGCCCGCGCGATCGCCTCGGGCGACTCGCGGAGCTGCCCGATCCAGGTGATGAGCAGGTCGTCCATCTGCCGGCGGAGCGGGTGGTCGGGATCGGCATTCACGCTCTCGAGGGTCCGCCCGATCCCGTCCACGATCTTGTCGTGCACCCGCTCGTCCACGAACCGGGGCATCCACCACGGGCTTTCTTCGCGGATGCGCTGCCGGAGGAGGCCGTCGTTCTCCGCGACCAGGCGCCACAGGCCCTCCACCACGCGGTCGAGCAGTTGCTGGTGCCGGTCGTTGACCGTGAGCAGGGTGAGCCCGTCGGCCAGGACCGGCGCGATCGGCCGCTGCTTGAGCGGCTCGATCACGCTCCGCTCGAGAAAGGCGTACACGTCCTCGTCCTTGACGACCGCCGCGGCGCTCTTGAGCACGCCCGCCGTCTGTCGCACGGCAAGCCGCGCGTGCTCCGGTTCCCGCAGCCATTCGGCCGCGCGCCGGCTCAACCCGGCGGCCCTCAACTTGGCCCCCAGCACCTCCGGCGAGAGAAAATTGTTCTGCACGAAGTTGCCGAGGCTCCGGCCGATGCGATCCTTCCGCTGGGGAATGATGGCCGTGTGCGGGATGGGCAGATTGAGCGGGTGACGAAAGAGGGCGGTGATGGCGAACCAGTCGGCCACGCCGCCCACCATGCCCGCCTCGGCGGTAGCCCGGACGTAGCCGAGCCAGGGGTGGGCGCCTTCCAGCAGCCAGGCCGCAACGAACACCACCGCCATCAGGACGAGCAGTCCCGTCGCCCGCCGCTTCATGCGGTCGAGCTGGAGCTGCTTGGTCTCGGCGTCGGTGACTTGCGGGATCACGTGGTTGCCTTCATGGATCGCCTCCTGCCGGTGAGCGTGAAAGCTACACTCCGCCCGGCGCCGCATGGGCCAGCCCTGCCCATGGACGGCAACCTCCAGCGGCCGCAACTCTTGACAACTGCTTGGGGCCGGCCGGTCAGCGTGTCTGTGCCAGTGCGGCCGAGTTCCTGGGGTTTGTCTCCGTCACGCGAGGTGGTACGTGCGCCGGCTTCGTGTACTCCCTGGTTTCGTGCTGCTCGTCGCGGTTCCGGCCGGGTTAGCACTCGTCCACGGTTGCCGGGACGTGCCCGAACCCACCGAGTCGGGGCCGACGGCCGCTGCGGCGCCCGGCCCGCTCGCCGCGGCCGTGAGCGCCGTCGCCACCACGGGCAGGTGGGGCGCGAAGTTCGCGACTCCGGTCGTGGCCGTGCACATGCACCTGCTGCCCACGGGCCGGGTCCTGTTCTGGGGCGACCGGGGCGACGCCCAACTCTGGGATCCCGCCAACCCCGCGGCCGGCTTCACGGCCATGGCCAAGATCTACAGGATCTTCTGCAGCGGGCACACCTTCCTTGCGGACGGTCGGCTGCTCGTCACCGGCGGGACCATCACGGGCACCAGCGGCGACGCGCGGGGTGCCCTGTTCGATCCGGCCTCCGGCACCTGGAGCGCTGCCGCTCCGATGGCGCAGGGGCGCTACTACCCGACGACCACCGCCTTGCCCAGCGGCAACGTCCTGGCAGTCTCGGGAAACGACGCGAACGGTAACGTCGTGGTCATCCCGGAGATCGGGAATGGCCGCTCGTGGCGCCGGCTCACCACCGCGAGCCTCTCGATTCCCAGGCCGTTCTATCCGGCGATGTTCGTGGCGCCCAACGGCAAGGTCTTCCTCGCGGGGTTTTCCCAGACCACGCGCTATCTGAGCGTCGCCGGCACCGGCAAATGGACCACGGTTGGGAATCGGCGAGTGGCCGACCGGACCATGGGGTCGGCCGTGATGTACGCACCGGGCAAGATCCTGTACGTGGGCGGCGGCGATCCGCCGACCAGTTCCGCCGAAGTGATCGACCTGACGCGGCCGGCGCCGGCCTGGCGGAGCATCGCTCCCATGCGGTTTGCGCGACGGCAGATGAACGCCACGGTCCTCGCCGACGGCCAGGTGCTGGTCACGAGCGGCACCAGCGGTCCGGGCTTCAACGACGTGACGAGCCCGGTGTACGCCGCCGAGTTGTGGAATCCGGCCACCGAGGCGTGGACGACCATGGCCCGGGAGGCGGTCGGCCGGACGTATCACTCGACGGCGGTCCTCCTGCCCGATGCGCGCGTGCTGTCCAGCGGCAGCGGCGAGGGCGGGGGAGTTCCGTTCGAGAGCAGCCAGTTGTCCGCGCAGGTGTTCAGCCCGCCCTACCTCTTCAACGCCGATGGCACGCTGGCCGCCCGGCCGGTGATCACGTCGGCTCCTTCGAAAATCACCTACGGGCAGACGTTCACGGTGCGCACGCCGGACGCGGCGGTGGTGACCCGCGGGACGCTGATCCGGCTCTCGTCGGTCACCCATGCATTCAATCAGAGCCAGCTCATTTTTCCCCTGACCTTCTCGGCCGCCGGCGCGACGACCCTGACCGCCATAGGTCCGGCGACCCCGAATCTGGCGACCCCGGGTCCCTACATGCTCTTTCTGGTTAACGGGAACGGCGTGCCCTCGAAGGCAAGGATGGTGACCGTAGGGCCATAGTGCGCCGACTTGACAGCTCGCCATTTCGGGCTGCACTCTAGTCTGCCGTACGCAACCCGCGCGACCCGCTTCTGACAGCGTTCCAGCAGCTTGCCGTCCTTCCTCGCTCGAGGTGGCGCATGCACCCGCACCGTCTGTTGGCCGGCGTCGGCTCTACCCTCGCCCTCGTCGCGGCGCTGGCACTCCTGCACGGCTGCCAGGACGGCCCCGAGCCGACGGCGCCGGCGCTCGCCGTGACCATCGTCAAGAAGACCTTGACGGTCTCGGGCGGTGGTTCGGGCAGCGGGATCGTGACGTCGAGCCCGGCCGGTGTCAATTGCACCATCACCGCCGGGGTGGCGGCCGCCACGGGGTGCGTGGCGCAGTTCACCAAGGGCGTCGTCGTCGTGCTGACCGCCACCCCGAAGCCCGGTCACTCGTTCCTAACCTGGCAGCTCTACTGCGCCGGCAGCGGCACCTGCCGCGCGCCGATGACGTCCAACCGGTCGGTCCGGGCGCGGTTTCTCAAGGGCCCCTTTACCGTGAAGATCACGAGTGGCACCCCGGGCCTGGGGAAGGGCACCGTGAAGAGCCAGGCGGGGCTCACCCCGGCCCTCAACTGCGTGATCACCAACGGGACGCCGGCGGCAACCGGCTGCTCGGCCAAGTATCCGGCCTATACCCCGCTGGTGCTCACGGCCACGCCGGCCGCGGGCTTCAGTTCCGCGTCGCTGGGCGGGCTCTGCGCCGGGGCGCCGACCTGTACGTACACCGTCGTCCAGGCCCAGTCGATCCCCGCCAGCTTCGGCAATGGGGGCTCGAGCCTCGCTGCGGTCCAGGGAGAATGGGCGCCGGCGTTCCCGACCCCGGTCGTCGCGATCCACATGCACCTGCTGCCGACGGGGAAGGTGCTCCTCTGGGGCGACAAGGGAGAGACGCAGGTGTGGGACCCGGCGAGCCCGGGCGTGTTCACCCAGGTGCTCAAGACGTTTCAGTACTTCTGCAGCGGCCACACGGTGCTGCCGGACGGTCGCATTCTGGTGGCCGGTGGGCACATCACCGCCGACCACGGCCTGGCCGCCGCGGCGGTGTTCGACCCCTCATCCGGCACCTGGACCAACACCAGCTCGATGGCACAGGGGCGCTGGTACCCGACGACGACGGCGCTCCCCGACGGCGAGGTCCTGGCGCTGGCGGGCACGGACGAGGCTGGCGTCGTCGTTCCCACGCCCGAGATCTGGAACGGCAGCGGCTGGCGTCCGCTCACGACGGCCGCGCTCGAGCTGCCGTACTATCCCAGGCTGTTCGTGGCGCCGAACGGCAAGCTGTTCTATGCAGGCGACGCTCTGACCACCCGCTACCTGGACATCAGCGGCACCGGCGCGTGGACCACGGTGGCCGACCGGAACGTGGCCGACCGGGAGGCCGGCTCCGCCGTCATGTACGCCCCCGGCAAGATCCTGTACGCCGGTGGGGGTGACCCGCCGACGGCCTCCGCCGAGGTCATCGACCTGAATCAGGCAGCCCCCGCCTGGCGCACGGTTCCCGGGATGGCGTTCGCCCGCCGGCAGATGAACGCGACACTGCTCGCCGACGGCAAGGTGCTCGTCACCAACGGCAGCAGCGGACCCGGGTTCAACAACCTGGCCGACGCGGTCCACTATGCCGAGCTGTGGAATCCCGCGACCGAGTCGTGGACCACCATGGCGCGGGAAGCCACCCCGCGGGTCTATCACTCGACGGCGCTGCTCCTGCCTGACGGCCGGGTGCTCTCGAGCGGCAGCGGCGAGGGCGACGGCGTCACGTTCGCGCAGAGCGAACTGTCCGCGGAGGTGTTCAGCCCGCCGTACCTGTTCAACCCCGACGGGAGCCTGGCCGCCCGGCCTACCATCAGCTCGGCCCCCTCCACCCTGGCCTACGGGCAGACCGTGAGCGTCGAGAGCCCGGACGCGGGTTCGGTCACCCGTGGCACGCTCATCCGGCTGTCCTCGGTCACCCACGCCTTCAACGCCAGCCAGGTCATCTATCCGCTCGTCTTCGCGGCAACCGGCGCCACCACGCTCCAGGCCGCCGGCCCGGCCAATGCCAACCTCGCGCCTCCCGGCCCGTATCTGCTGTTCCTGGTGAACGGGAACGGCGTTCCGTCAATCGCGAAGACTGTTACGGTGGGACGGTAGCCGGCTACGACTCCGTCCGGAGAACGCCGGGGAGTAGCGCCTCGCACTGCACCGTGCGGGGACCGTTCCGGTCGCACACCGCGTACTTCATGTAGCCGCGGTCGGTGTTGCCGGCCCAGCCCCGGTAGTCGTCGTCCTCGGCGTACATCGAGACGCCGGCGTGCTCGCCCCTGGCGTTGAGGATGTAGAAGGTGAGGCTGAAGGCAGGCTCGCCGTTGGACCGCCGCAGCCGGCGTTCCACCGTGTTGGCACGCACCCGTCGGAGGGCATCCAGGCCGGCGTCTTTCGGGTGCATCCCCCGCCGCAGGTTCTCGACGATGAGGTAGGAGGACAGGTTGTACAGGTTGGCCTCGCCGCGGCCGGTGGAGCCCGCGGCGCCGACCGCGCCATCCACGTAGAGCCCGGCGCCAAGGATCGGCGAGTCACCGACCCGGCCGGGAATTTTCCAGGCCAGGCCGCTCGTGGTGGTGACCCCGCAAATCTCGGCCATGGCGTTGATCCCGTTGCAGTTGATCGTCCCATGCACGACGCGCGAGTTGAGCAACCGGTCCTCGAACAGCGAGTCGAGCACGCGCCGGTCCGCGGCGGCGCGCCGGTCCGGGTCGAGATAGTGTTTCGGGTCCGACCGCCGCTTCCACTCGAGCCACGCCTGCCGGGAATGCGCCGTGTTCAAGTCCGGTTCGATGGCAAAGCCGAGTCCCCGGGCAAACGCCTGCGCGCCGGGGCCGACGAGCAGGTGATGATCGGTCTGGTCCATCACCGCGCGCGCGACTTTCGACGGCGTGCGAACGCCCTCGAGTGCCGCCACTCCGCCTGCGCGGCGCCGCGGCCCGTGCATGCAGCACGAGTCGAGCTGCACCACGCCGTCCGCGTTGGGCAATCCGCCGTAGCCGACCGAATCCTCCTCGGGATCGAGCTCGAGCAGGTTGACCCCCGCGATGAGCGCGTCGAGCACGTCGCCGCCGGCCGTCATCTGCGCATACGCCTTCTCCACGCAGGTGACGGGGCCGCCGTTCTTGTACCAGTTGCCGTTCATGGACGAGACGACCACCGGCTGGGCGGCGGCGGAACGCCGGACGGCGGGCGCCGCAATGGCACCCGGCAGCGGCGCCGCCGCCGCCAGCCCCGCGGCGGCGCCTCGCTTCAGGAACTCCCGGCGGCTGACCGGCATCAGTACCCCGGGTTCTGGGTCAGGCCCGGCGCCACGTCCCGCTCGGATTGGGGGATGGGAAACAGCGTCTGGAACGCGGGAATGCCGAGCACCGGCACGGCGCGCCCTGTCCGGACCAGATCGGGCCAGCGGTCACCCTCGAACGCCAGCTCGAGCCGCCGCTCGTGGTCGATCGCGGCCAGCACGTCGTCCTGCGAGCTCACGTCCGCGCCGAGCGTGTGTTTGGGGAGCCCGGCGCGGACGCGGACCTGATTGTAGGCGTCCACCGCACCCGCCAGATCGTCCTGCCTGGCGAGCGCCTCCGCCTTGATGAGGAGCACCTCGGCGAAGCGGATGACCGGGAAGTCCTCGGCGCCCGCCGTGGTCGGGAACTTGGTGCCCGACGCCGAGCCTTCGGTATCGCCGGAGATGTTCCAGGCGAGGCGCTCGTCGTCCGGATCGTAGGCGTCGATCAGATCCTGGGACGGGGTCACGGCGCCCTGGCCCCCATCGTCCTCGAGGATGTAGTAGTAGCCCAGGTAGTTGTACTGCACCGCGGTGAACGTGACCTTGAAGATGTCCTCCGGGGTGTCCTGGCCCTCCGCATCGAACAGATCCGGGTAGGCATCGGCCAGCTCGTAGCCTTGGCCGATCACCGCGTCGGCGGCCGCGGCCGCGGCGGCCCAGTTCTGGAGGTAGAGCTGGACCCGGGCCGTCAGCGCGTCTACGGCGCCGGCGGTGGCGCCGGTGGCCGGCTCGGTGGCGGTGACCAGGCCCTTGGCCGCCGTCAGGTCGGCCAGGATCTGGGTGTACACGTCGGCCACCGGGCTCCGGGCGATCGCGCCGGCCTCCGCCACGTCCTTCACCGGCGCGAGCCGCAGCGGAACGTCGCCATACAGCTTGACGAGATTGTGATAGTGCAGGGCGCGCAGGAAGTGCGCCTCGCCCAGGATCTCGTTCTTCTCGGTGTCGTCGAGATCGGCCAGGGCGGGCACGCGCTCCAGGAGCACGTTGTCCCGGTTGATGGCGTCGTAGATCGCGTCCCAGATGTCGTCCGCGGTCTCGTTGTCGGCGCGGAACTGGTTGGCGTCCGCATCGGCGTACGATTGGAAGGTGCTGGTGTTGACCGCGTTGTCGGCCGGCAGGTCGCCGAAGAACACGAAGTCGCCGCCGTAGTAGCTCAGGCTCTGCAGGGCGGCGTACGCGCCGGCGAGAGCGGCGCGCGCGCCCTCCGCGCTGGTGATGGCCTGGTCGTCAGGCAACTGGTCCACCGGGCTCTCGTCCAGCAGCGAGCCGCAGCCTGCCAGCGGTCCCATCAGCGCGAAGGCGAGGGCGAAACGGATGGTCATCGCGAAGCTCCCGTGCGTGCTGGTGGCGGCTACCAGGAGGCCTGGACGCCGAAGGTGAATGTGCGGGCCAGCGGGTAGGCGTAGAAGTCGGTCCCCAGCCCGATGCTGGACACCGTACCCACGTCGGCGATCCCGGTCGCGTTGTTCGAGGCGCCGTTGCTGTTCACGTCGGGCGAATACCCGGTGTAGTCCGTAATGGTGAACAGGTTCCGCACCGAGCCGTAGAACCGCGCGGACCCGAACCCGAGCGCGCCGGCCCACCGCTCCGGCAGCCGATAGCCGAGCGTCAAGTCCTGGAGCCGCCAGTACGAGCCGTCCTCGATGTACCGGCTCGAGATGTCCGCCGCGCCCGACACGCCGTCATAGCTTGCCCGCGGCTGGTCGGTCACGTCGCCCGGCTGGCGCCAGCGCCGGAGCACGTCGGTGAACTGGTTGTCGAGGTAGTACCCGCCCGCGTCGCTGAAGATCCGCATGGCGTTGAACACCTTGTTGCCCTGGCTGAACACCAGAAAGCCGCTCAGGTCGAAGCCCTTGTAGCTGACGGTGCTGCTCAGCCCGCCGGTGTAGTCGGGATGCGGGCTCCCGACGACGGTGCGGTCGTCGGCCGTGATGGCGCCGTCGCCATTCACGTCCTCGAAGATCGCGTCGCCGGTGGCGGGATCGACGCCCTGGAAGTTCAGGGTATAGAACACCCCGATGGGCTGCCCGACCTCCACCCGGTTGATGTCGCGCTCGCCGCCGTTGAACGGCTGGTCCTGGAACAGAGCCGTCACGCGGTTGCGGTTGATGCCGACGTTGAGCGTCGTGGTCCAGCGAAAGCCGTCGGGACGCCGGGAATCGATGTTGACCGTGGTGAGGCCGAACTCGAGACCCTTGTTCTGGACGTCCCCGATGTTGTCGAACACGCTGGTGAAGCCCGACGTCCCCGAGATCGGCCGCTGGAGGAGCAGGTCGCTGGTGCGCTTGAGGTAGTAGTCGGTCGTGAGGCTCACCCGTCCGTTGGCGAAGGCGAGGTCCAGTCCGACATCGAACTGTCTGGTGGTCTCCCACTTGAGATCGAGGTTGGCCAGGTTGCTCGGCGAGGTCCCCGGGGTATCGCCGTAGTTGGCGCTGCCGAACAGGCCCTGGAAGGGGAAGTCGCTGATGGCCTGATTGCCCGTAAGCCCGTAGCTCGCGCGGAGCTTGAAGTAGTCGAAGAGCTTGCCGCGCATGAACGGCTCCTCGCTCAGGAGCCAGGCAGCCGAGACCGCGGGGAAGAAGCCCCAGCGGTCGTTGGGGCCGAAGCGGCTGGAGCCGTCGGTCCGGAGGCTCACGCCCAGGGTGTACTTCCGGTCGAGCGTGTAGTTCCCGCGGGCGAAGAACGACACCAGGTTGCTGCGTGAGTTGGTGCCGTCGCCCTCCACCAGCACCGCGGCGTTGCTCACCTGGGTGAAGTGGTCGTTGCTGAACCCCTCGCCGCGGACGAAGTTGAGCTCGCTGCGGTTGAGCTCCACGCTCCCGCCCGCGGTGGCCTCGAGCTCGGACCGCGTGCCGAGGTGAGGCGTCGCCGTGAGGAAGTTGTCGAAGACGTAGCGATTGGCCTGGGAGTAGCCGGTCTTGGCTACCCCACCCGCGCTCGCGGCATAGGTGCCCGCGACCTGGCGGGACTGAAACTGATCCTCCCGCACGTTCACCACGTCCACCCCGAGCCGGCTGGTGAATCGGAGCCGCTGCGTCAGCAGAAGCCGCGCCTCGACGTTGCCGAGCAGGCTGTTGGTCCGGGCGCGGGCGTTGTTGAGCGCCGCGAGGGCCACGGGATTGGCATACTCCAGGTCAGGCGGGCTCGTGAACGCGCCGGTCGAATCGCGGATCGGGATCAGCGGCGAGTCGCCCACCGTGTTGGTGATGATGCCGACGTCGCTGCCGTCGTTCTCGATCCGGTTGTCCAGGTCGCCGGAGTAGGCCAGCGAGGTGCTGAGGGACAGCCGGCTCGCCGGATTGAAGTCGAGGTTGAGCCGCCCGCCCAGCCGGCGGTAGTCCGACCCCCGCACGATGCCTCCCTGATCGAACCAGGTGCCGCTCAGCCGATAACGCAGCCGCTCGTCGCCGCCGCTCACCGCCAGCTCGGCGTTGCTCACCGCCGCCGAGCGGAGCACGCCGTCCTGCCAGTCGGCGTTGGCCAGGTCGTCCACGCCGGCCACGCCATAGTAGTCCTGGCCGTACCCGTCGTTCACCGCGCCCTCGTTGAAGTACTCGAGGTACTGCCGCGAGTTGAGCAGGGGCAGCCGGCGGGCGGCCGACTGGGTGCCCAGGTAGCTGTTGAAGTTCACCGTCGTCCGGCCGGCCTGGCCCCGCTTGGTGGTGATCACCACCACGCCGTTGGAGCCGCGCGAACCGTAGATCGCTGTTGCCGCGGCATCCTTGAGCACGTCCACGGACTCCACGTCGTCGAGACTGAGGCCGCTGATCGCCGCAATGCCCTGGCCGCCCATGCCGAGCTGGCTCAGGTCGCCGGCGATCATCGGAACCCCGTCCACGACGTAGAGCGGATCGTTGCTGGCCGAGATCGACGCCAGGCCACGCACCCGGACCGAGATGCCGTTGCCGGGATTCCCAGCGTTCTGGATGACCTGGACGCCCGTGGCCTTGCCCTGGAGCGCGCCGTCCACGCTCGCGATGGGCTGGCCCGCGAGATCGGCCCCGCTCACAGACGAGACCGCCGAGCTCAGCTCGCTTCGGATCTGCGTGCCGTAGCCCACCGCCACCACCTCCTCGAGCTTGGCCACGCCCGCGGCCAGCGCGAAGTCGGCCGTGGCTTCCGCCCCCGCCTCGACGGTCACCTCACGCTCCGCGGGCGCGTAGCCGATCGACTGCACCCGCACACGCACCGTGCCGGGCGCGACGCCGGGCAGCACGTACAAGCCGCCCTGGTTGGTCTCGGCGCGCGCCGTGCCGCCGACGACGGTGACGAGCGCGTCCTGGAGGGCGCCCTGCGTGGCGGAGTCGGTCACCGTGCCGCGGATCGTGCCGGTCTGCGCCTCCAGCGCGGAGCTCGCGAGCGCCAGGGTGAAGAGGGCGGCCACCACGGCGGACAGGACGAATTGGTATCGGCTCATGCGCTCTCCCGGGTGCCAGGAAGTGGGGTTACCGAGGCGGCAGACCGGCGCGGCCGCTCGCGGGATCGTATACGCTGCCGGACGGCAGCAGGTGGACCAGCAATCCGGTGGCGCCGAGGAGCGGCGCACCGGGGGGAGTGACGGTCGCGTGCCGCGCGTCATAGACGATTGCGTCGCTCTCCCCGAGCACGTGCCAGCGGCCGTCGGGCGAGACCTCGATCGCGGTGCTCTCGTCGATGCCGACACCGAGCAGGCGCGGCCGCTCGAGCACGGCGCTCAGGAGCCGGTTGTGCCGCTCGCGCCTGATGAAATGCTGGTCAACAATGGCGCCGGGGAGGAAGCCGAGACCGGGCGCCACCTCGATGCGGCGGCGCGCGATGGCCGGATATTCGTCGCCGTAGTAGCCGGTCGTGTCGCCGGGCGGGGTCTGGTCGCCCGTGATCATCGAGTCGGACATGATCGCGGCGCCGGCCGAGGTGCCGCCGACGACGGCGCCGGCCTGGTAGCGCGCATGGATCGCGCGGAGAGAAGCCGTGCCGCCGAGCACCCCGGTAAGTCGGGCCTGGTCGCCTCCGCAGAACCAGATGCCGGTCGCGGAGTCGAGCCGGCCGGCGAAGGCCGGCGACTCCGCCTGCCCCCGGTCCACCAGGAACACGAACGCGCGCGCGCCGAGACTGTCGAGCTCCGCCGCCGTGGCCGCGCCCGACTCGACCGCCTCCTCGCTCGCCATGGGGATCACCGCGACGCGCGCCCGGGCCCCGCCCGCCAGCTCGACGAATCGGTGCATCATCACCGCGTCGCGTGAGCCGCCGCCGACAATCATGAGCGAGCCCTTCGGGCCGCCGTTTGCCGGCGCGCCAGGGCGCGCGGGCGCGCCACCGGTCAGGAGGACCAGTAGCGCGAGTCCCGCGAGTCTCGCGAATCCGCGGGTGGAGCGGGTGTCGGCCATGGGCATCAGAGTCCGGTGCGAAGGGTCAGGCTGATGAGCGCGCCCTCGGGCCGGGCTGGTCGGCCCAGCCGAGCCGGCGCGAGATGCGCGTGGCCGCCTCGCGCAGCGGACGGAGCAGCCGCGGGATGTGCGACGGGGTGAAGCGGCCGGCCGGTCCGGCGAGCGAGATGGCGGCGACGACCCGGCCATCGTGGCGGCGGACCGGGGCGCCCAGCGCCACGTATCCCTCCTCCAGCTCGTTGATCGCGGTCGCATAGCCTTGCCGGCCCACCCGGGCGAGCTCCGCCGCCAGCCGCGCGCCGGACCGGATGGTGGCGGGCGTGACTCGCGGGAGTCGGCCCCCGGCATCCCGGGCGAGGCGCCGGGCGAGGCCGGGCTCCTCCTCCTGGGCGGCCGCCAGCAGCACCTTTCCCGTGGACGTGGCATGCGCCGGCCAGCGGGTCCCCATGCCGGGCGACGAGCCGATCACATGACCACCCTGCACCTCATCGAGAATGAACGTGGTCGCGCCGGCCAGGATCTCCACGCTCGAGGTCTCGCCGGTCTCGCGCGTGAGTGCCTCCAGCTCGGGCCGTGCGGCCGAGAGGATGGGATTGGCTCGCTGGGCACGGGCGCCGAGTTCGATCGCGCCCGGCCCCAGGCGAAAGCCACCCGCCGGCTCTGTCCGGGCCAGCAGCTCCGCCTCCTCGAGGGCGCCGAGCAGCCGGAAGGCCGTCGGCTTGCTGAGGCCGAGCTCGCGGGAGAGTTCCGCGAGCGACCATTCGGCGCGGGCATCGGAAAACGCGCGCAGGATGCGGAGCGCTCGCACCACGGACTGCGTGCCTGCGGAGGGCCGCGGAGCCGCATTCGTGGAATGATGTTTCACGATCGTGCCAATGTTGGTCGCGACGGGAGACCTGTCAACCCGGGCGTTCCGGGATCGAGACGATCAGCGAGCCCGCAGCTTGTCCAAAGCCGGTCTGCGGTTTATGCTTACGGGCTTATGTTCGACGAGCTGTCCGAGAAACTCAACGCCACGCTCCAGAAGCTCACCGGGCGCGGCGTCCTGACGGAAGACGCGGTCAAGGAGGGCCTCCGGGAAATTCGCCGGATCCTGCTCGAGGCCGACGTGAGCTTCGACCTGACGCGCGAGTTCCTCGAGCGCGTGCAGGCCCGGGCCGTCGGCGTCACGGCGCTCCGCGACGTGCGGCCGGGGCACCAGTTGGTCAAGATCGTCTACGACGAGCTGGTCGTGCTGCTGGGCGAGAAGCAGGCGCCCCTGGCGCACGCCACCGTGCCGCCGACGGTCATCCTGCTGGTCGGCCTCCAGGGCTCGGGCAAGACCACCACGGCGGCCAAGCTCGCCCGGCGGCTCAAGCTCGAGCAGAAGGCGCCGTTCCTCGTGGCGGCAGACGTGTACCGCCCCGCGGCCATCGACCAGCTCCATACGCTTGGCCGGCAGGTCGAGACCGGGGTGTACAGCGACGACGCGTCGAAGGACGTGGTCCAGATCGTCCGGCAGGGCATCGTCGAGGCGGGCAAGGCGCGGGCGCGGACGGTCATCGTGGACACCGCGGGCCGCCTGCAGATCGACGACGAGATGATGGGCGAGCTCACGCGGCTGAAGAGCGCCGTCTCGCCCCACGAGATCCTGCTGGTGGCCGACGGCATGACCGGCCAGGACGCGGTCCGCATCGCGCAGGGGTTTCACGACGCGCTGGGGGTGACGGGCGTCATCCTCACCAAGATGGACGGCGATGCCCGCGGCGGCGCGGCGCTCTCCATCTACGGTGTCACCCACGCGCCGATCAAGTACATCGGCGTCGGCGAGAAGCTCGATGCGCTGGAGCCGTTCTATCCCGACCGGCTCGCCGGCCGCATCCTGCAGCAGGGTGACATCCTCTCGTTGGTCGAGAAGGCGCAGGGCGCGGTCGATGAAAAGGAAGCCGAGCGGCTGGCCAAGAAGGTCACCTCGAAGAAGGGGATGGACCTCGGCGACTTCCTCAACGCCATGCGACAGATGCAGAAGATGGGGCCGCTCAAGAACGTGCTCGGCATGCTGCCAGGGATGAACCCCGCCATGCTGCAGGCGGCCAGGATCGACGACAAGAAGCTCAAGCACGTCGAGGCCATCGTGCTCTCGATGACGCCCAAGGAGCGCTCCAGCCCGGACCTCATCAACGGGCAGCGGCGGCTCCGGATCGCGAAGGGCAGCGGGCGCACGGTGCAGGAAGTGAACGCGCTGCTCGCGCAGTTCAAGCAGATGCAGAAGGTCATGAAGAGCGTGGGAAAGACCGGGGGGATGGGCATGAAGCTCCCCTTTGGACGTGGACCTTTCCCCGGTTAACCCCGCACACCTAGAAATAGGACCAGGAACGGACATGGCAACTCGGATTCGCCTGCGTCGCGTCGGCCGCAAGAAGGTCCCGCTCTACCGCATCGTCATCGCCGACAAGGAGTCGCCGCGCGACGGCCGGTTCATCGAGATCATCGGCACGTACAACCCCAAGGGCACCACCGCGGCCCAGAAGATCCAGGTGGACGCGGAGAAGGCGCGGCAGTGGATCAGCCAGGGGGCCACGGCGTCGGATACGGTCCAGTCGCTGCTCAGGCAGGCGGGGGTGTTTGCGGGGGAAGTCGCGGGTCGCGAGTCGTGAGTCGTGGGTGGTGATTCGCCGACCCACGACCCGCGACCCGCGACTCGCGACTCGCGACTCGTCGTCGGCAGGCTCAGAAAGCCGCACGGCCTCAAGGGTAGCCTGACGCTCTTCCCGCTCACCGACCACCCCGACACCGTGTTCGCGGCCGGGCGGGCGGTGTGGCTGGTCGGGGTGGACGGCGAGGCGGTGGCCGGACCGGTCGCGATCGAGTGGAGCCGTCCGTATCACCGGGAGTGGCTCGTCAAGTTCGCGGGCGCCGAGCGGCGCGAGGACATCGACCCGTGGCGGGGGCTGTTCCTGGCGGTGCCGGCGGACGAGCTCCCGCCGCCCGAGGGTGACGAAGTCTACCTCCACGAGCTCGACGGCTTCGCGGTCCGCCTGCCGGATGAAACGCCGCTCGGGCTGGTCACCGCGGTCTACGAGATGCCGGCGGGACTGATGATCGAGGTCCAGGGGCCCAGGCGGGAGTTCCTGCTGCCATACCGGAAGGAATTCGTGCAGTCGGTGGACCGGACCGGCCGAACGCTGGTGGTGACGCCGCCGGAGGGGCTGGTGGAGTAGGGCGGACAGACGGTCGGGCGGTCGGCAAGAGACGGTGGAGTGAGGAGATGCTCAGAGGCAAGGTTGGAGGTCTGGGTGAGCAGCTCTCGGCGCGCTGCGGCAGGCCGCCCGATCGCCTGATCCTCCGTGCGTCCGCCGGCCCGTGCTGACGATCGACATCGTCACCCTGTTCCCCGAGGTCATCGCCCCGTTCACGGTGGCGAGCATTCCGGGACGGGCCGCCGCGGCGGGGCTGGTGACGTTCAATCTCGTGCAGCTCCGCCAATTCACGCACGACCGGCACGCCACGGTTGACGACTACCCGTACGGCGGTGGTGCGGGGATGGTGCTCAAGCCGGAGCCGTTCTTCGAGGCGGTCGAGAGCCTGGCGCCCCCGGGGCCCGTCGTCCTGCTCTCGGCGCGGGGGCGCCGGTTCGGCCACGACGACGCGGTTCGGTTCTCGCTGGGCACGCGGCTCACGCTCCTCTGCGGGCATTACAAGGACGTGGACCAGCGGGTGGCCGATCGGCTCGCCACCGAAGAGCTGTCGGTCGGCGACTTCGTGCTCTCGGGCGGCGAGCCCGCCGCCGCCTGCGTGCTCGACGCGGTGGTGCGGCTCCTCCCGGGCGCCCTCGGCGATCACGAGAGCGCCAGCGGCGATTCGCACTACGACGGCCTGCTGAGTCCGCCGAGCTACACCCGGCCGCCCGAGTACCGCGGCCTCGCCGTCCCCGAGGTCCTGCGCTCGGGCGACCACGCGCGGATCGAGAGCTGGCGGCAGGCGGAGGCCGAGCGGCTGACGCGGGAGCGGCGGCCGGAGCTGTGGGAGAGGTACAGTCGCGAGTCATAAGTCGTAAGCTGCACGCTGCCGAGTTACGACGCACGACTTACGACCTGCGACTTACGACTGATGACTCACGACTTATGACGGAGATCTCGACAATGGAACGGCTCGCAGAGGTGGCCCGTGAGGGCTTGCGCACGGACATTCCTGCATTCGATCCGGGAGACACCGTCCGGGTCATGGTCCGCGTCCGCGAGGGCGACAAGGAGCGGCTGCAGGCGTTCGAGGGCGTCGTGATTTCCCGGCGGGGCGGCGGGATCAGCGAGAACTTCACCGTCCGCAAGGTGTCGGCCGGTGTCGGGGTCGAGCGCATGTTCCCGATCCACAGCCCCACCATCGCCTCGGTCGAGCTGGTGCGCCGCGGCCGCGTGCGCCGCGCCAAGCTCTACTACCTGCGCGCGCTGAGCGGCAAGGCGGCGCGCATCCGGGAGAAGCGCGAGAGCTGAGCGATGCCGGTCCGTCCCTCGCTGGTCAGGGAACGGGCGGCCTGGGCCCACGAGCTGCTCCTCGTGGGCGTGGATGAAGCGGGCCGCGGCCCACTGGCAGGACCGGTGGTGGCCGCGGCCGTCGTCTTTCCCCCCGACTGCCGCGCCGTGCGCGGGCTCCGCGACAGCAAGGTGCTCCCCCCGCGCGTGCGCCGCGTGCTCGCCGAACGGGTGCGGGCCCGCGCGCTGTGCTTCGCGGTGGGCGCGGCGTCCCGCGACGAGATCGACCGGCTCAACATCCGCATCGCCACCGCGCTCGCCATGCACCGGGCGCTCGTCCGGCTCCTCCGCCGCCCGCCGCTGGCCGGCCGCGCCCACCGCATCCTGATCGACGGCCTGCCGCTACCCGAGGTGGGCTTCCCCCACGACGCACTCGTTGATGGCGACGCGCTCTGCCATTCCATCGCGGCCGCGGCGGTGATCGCCAAGACGGTCCGCGACCGGCTCATGGAGCGGCTGGGCGTCCGCCATCCGGGCTACGGCTGGCAGACCAACATGGGCTACGGCACCCCCGAGCACCACGACGGGCTCCGGGAGCACGGGCCCACCCGGCACCATCGCCGGAGCTTCGCGCCGGTCGCGCAGATCAGCCTGTTCTGATGGCCGGCTCGTCGCGGCGCCGTATCCGCCTTGCCCTGGGCCTGCTGCTCGCGACCACCCCGCTCGCCGCGCAGAGCAACATCGAGCGCGTGCTCAACGGCTCGTTCACGGCTTCGCACGACTACGATCTCGTCCACCAGCGGATCGAGCTCCGCAACTTCGACTGGGACTCGACCGCCTTCGACGGCCGCGTCACCTCCACCCTGGTATCGCTCCGGCCCGGGCTCGATTCGGTGATCCTCGACATGGGCCGCACGCTCCAGGTCCGCCAGGTGCTCCCCACGTGTCCGGCGCGGGGGCGCCGGTGCGCCGCGCTCGCCTTCGGCCGGCCCGGTGACACGCTGGTGGTTCGCCTTCCGCACCCCGCCGCCTTCGGCGACACCGTCCGGTTCACCATCGACTACCACGGCCGCATTCGGCAAGGCTACGGACTCTACTTCTTCAAGGACGACGGCCGGCCGCACAGGCCGCAGCAGGTGTACAGCGGCGGTGGCACCGACGGCAATCCGCGATGGCTCCCCACCTGGGGCGGTCCCGCCGACAAGGAGACGTGGGAGCTGATCGCCACGGTGCCCGCGCGCCTCACGGTCGTGTCCAACGGCCGGCTGGTGAGCGATCGGCCCTCGCCCGGCGGGATGCGCACCACCCAGTGGCGGCAGGAGAAGCCGGCCTCGACGTATCTCATTTCGCTCGCCGTCGCGCCGTTCGTGAAGCTGGCCGACCACTGGCGCGGCGTGCCGGTGGACTACTACGTCTACCCCGAGGACAGCGCGCGGGCGCGCTTGGTCTTCCGGGTGACGCCGGACATGATGGAGACCTACAGCCGCCTCACCGGCGTGCCGTATCCCTGGGCCAAGTACGCCCAGGCCACGGTGGCCGATTTCATCGGCGGCATGGAGAACGTGAGCGCCACGACGCTGGTGGACTGGCTCCCCGATGCCCGTGCGCTCCGTGATCGCCCGTGGTACCGCCAGTCGCTCATCCCGCACGAGCTGGCGCACCAGTGGTTCGGCGACCTGGTGACGGCGGAGAACTGGGCCAACTACTGGCTCAACGAGGGGATCGCGGAGTTCATGCCAGGCCAGTACTGGGGCGCCAGGGAAGGGCCCCACGCGGAGCAGGACTACTACCTCACCCAGTACCGGCAGTTCCTCGCGCTCGACGTGCGCCGCCGGATGCCGCTCGCGACCTACAACTCGAACGTCGTCTATCCCAAGGGCGCGCTCGTTCTCGAGATGCTCCGGGCCGAGCTGGGTCCGGAGCGCTTCTGGGCGGCCATCCACCGCTACCTCACCAGCCACGCCTACGGCAACGCCACCAGCGACGACCTGCGCCAGGCCGTGCTCGAAGCCACCGGGCAGAGCCTCGACTGGTTCTGGTCGCAGTGGATCTACTCGGCGGGCTACCCCGCGTTCGACGTGAATGCGGCGTATGACTCCGCGGCGCACGCGCTCACCCTCTCGGTGCGGCAGACGCAGGTGGACACGGCCACGGCGGACAGCACCGGGCTCCGCTTCGGGACACCGCTCGTGTTCCGGGCGGACGTTGCCATCCGGGTCGGAACGCCGGGCGGCGACGTCATTCGCCGCGTGGCCCTCGACCGTCGTGAGCAGACCATCCGGCTCGACAGCCTGCCGGGGCCGCCCACGATGGTCGCGTTCGATGACGAGGACGCCGTCCTCAAGACACTCGTGTTCGATCAGCCCACCGCGTGGCTCGCGGCGCTGCTCGAGCACCACTCCCACCTGTGGCAGCGCGCCTGGGCCATCGACCAGCTCGCCGCCCGTGTCGGCGACTCCCAGGCCGGCGCGGCACTCGCCCGCGCGACGCGGGGCGCGGACTATTATCTGACCCGAGCGGCCGCCGCGGCCGCTCTTGGCCGTTTTCCCCCGGGGCTCGCCCTGCCGGCGCTCGAGGCCGCGGCCCGCGATACCTCCGCACAGGTACGCGAGGCCGCGATGGGCGCACTCGGCACCGTGGGGGGCAGCCGCGCGCTCGCGCTCGCGCGCGACGCCTGGCGCTCCGACTCGAGCGACGCCGTTCGGGCGAGCGCGCTCCCGGTGCTCACGCGACTCGGCGGTGCGGGCGCGCGCGAGGCGGTGCTCGCGGGCCTCGGGACTACCTCATATCGAGATGCGATCCAGAGCGCCGCGCTGGCCGCGGCGGTCCAGCACCCCGATTCCGGACTGGTGGCCGCCATGGGCCGACAAGCGGGAGCACAGCCGCTCGTCACTGTGGCCCTGGCGGCGCTCGCCGCACGCGGCGATCGCGCGGCCCGCGGCGCGCTGCTGGGGTGCCTGAGCGATGAGCGGAGCTGGGTGCGCGAGTGGGCGCGGGACGCGGTCGAGGACCGGCTGGAGCCCGTGGCGGCGATCGCGCTGCTGCGGGAGGCGGCAGCCCGGCTTACGCGGGCGGACGTGAGGGCCGAGCTGGAAGCGGCGATCCGGCGGCTGGAGCAGGGAGCGAGCTGAGGGGGACACGCTCGTCGCGGAACTGTCATCCCGAGCGGAGCGAGGGATCCACTGTTCCGCAGTTCGACCCGGCCGGGCAAGATCCCTCGCCCCGCTCGGGATGCCCGTCGCCCGTGACCACGGCTTACCTTGCCCCGCTCCCTACCCGGTCGATCCAGGCGATCACCGGCGCCAGCGCCTCGCCCGCGAGCGCCGGGTCGGCGAGCCGTGGCAGGCTCACGATCCGGTCCAGCCCTGCGAGGCGCGCAATGCTGGCGGCGTTGGTGCCGGTGGAGGCATCCGGAGTCTCGGGCGCAGTGAGCACCATCCCCGCCACCTCGAGCCCCGCGAGCTCCAGCGCGCTCAGCGTCATGACCGCGTGGTTGATCGTGCCGAGCCGGTCCGAGCCCACGAGCAGCGCGGCGGCATCCAGCGAACGCGCCACGTCCACGATGGTCCACTCCCACGCGATCGGCGTCAGCAGCCCGCCCGAGCCCTCGATCAGCAGCGCGTCCGCGCCGGCGCTCAGTGCCTCGATCCGGAGCATCAGCGCGTCGAGATCGATCGGCTCGCCCGCGGCATCCGCGGCGACCGCGGGCGCCACTTCGTCATCGTAGCGGATCAGCGCGGCCAGCGGTTCGGCCTGGCCGGTGGCCGCGGCCAGGAGGGCACCGTCCTCGCCGGCCGAGGTGGCGTCGGCGCAGCCGGTCTCGACCGGCTTGATCGCCACGACGCGGCGGCCGGCCTGCGAGAGCGCCCGGCCCAGTGCCCGACCCACCCAGGTCTTCCCCACACCGGTATCGGTGCCGGTGATGAGCAACGCGTTCATGCGCCAGCCTCCAGAGCCGTTCGGACCGTGGAATGATACCGGCGAATTGCGTGCGGGCCAGCCCGCGCCGCTCGGGGGCGGTGCCCTGGTCTTCCGTCCCCTACCGGTTTTTCATGCAGGCACGGCCGGAGCAGAGTTCGGTTCCGGCGCTCACTCACGAGCGGCGAAACGTCGAAGCAGGAAGGAGTCCAGGGTGCGCAAGACGCGCGAGCAGGTGTGGCGGGAGCTGGATACGCTGGGCGAGGATGAGGTGCGGCAGCGCCTGGCCGCGAAGCCGACCGAGGTGGAGGAGCCCGCCCTGGTGCACGAGTGGCTCGTCCGGCAGGAACGCGTCAACTCGGCCCTGGCCGACACCTCGAACCGGCTCGCGGCGCGCGATGCCGGCGCCGGCGGCGGCGTGAAGAAAGTGGTGGGCTCGGCGCTGCTCCTCGGCGTCGCCGCGGTGGCGCTGGGCTTCATGCTCGCCCGCCGGAAGCGCTGACCGGCGCGGCGGTCAGCCGCCGACCTGCTGGTACAGCCGCCGGTAGAGTTCGAGATGCACCCGCGGCGAGAAATGCTCGGCAACATGGCGCTGCGTGCATGATTGGTACTCCGCGTAGTGCTCCCGGAGCCGCCGGATGGCGGCTTCCAGGCCGTCGCTCGTCGGCGCGAACACCACGCCCGCACCGGCACGCGCCACACCGCCGGCCAGGGCGACGCAGCTCGACAGCAGCAGCGGCTTGCCGTGAGCGAGCGACTCCAGGGCGCTGCGCGGACAGGGGATGAAGCTCCGCTGCTCCAGTGCGGGCAGGATCGTCGCATGGACCCGATCGTAAAGGGCGCCCATGTCCGGGATGACTCCATCGAGGATCTCGATGTTCGTGGCCCGTGCGCCGGCGATGACCCGCTGGAGCTTGGCCAGATGGCGCCTGCGCCAGACCAGGAGGAACCGCACGTCGGGTAGCCTGGCGGCCGCCCGCACCATCAGATAGATCCCGCGGGACAGGAAGTGCTCCGCAGTGAGCGGACTCGACGCGAACAGGATGGTGAACGGGTCGGGCCCCTCCCGATACGGGACGGGGTCGACGCCGGGGCGAATCAGCCGAAGTGCGGCCTCACCCACTCCCAACTGCCGCATGATCTCGCGGTCCCGCTCGCTCTGCACCACGACCGCCCCGAACCGTCTGAACGACTCCCCGTTCCGCTCGTATGCCCCGAGGCTCGTCGTGTCCTTGGCGACGGTCAGGATTCCGTTCGGCCGGGCGAGCAGCGGCGTGAGCCAGCGCTCGCCGCCCGAGGCGAACAGATGATTGACGCCGGGGTTGCCGGCATGTCGCTTGAGCAGGGGGTAGAGCGGGAGGCCATACGGGAGCGGCACCCGCTGCTCGCGCCCTTTCAAGGCAAGCCGCCGCTCCTTGGTGTCGAGGCTCACGAGCGATCCGTCGATCGTGCCTCCGAGCCCCTCCCGGAGGGACGCGATCTCCTTCGATACTCCCTCCCACTGCGGCATGTAGTTGAAGACCCAGTAGCGGACCCTCGGCAGGCTCACGCCGGCACTCGCGAGGCGGTGCGGCAGACGTAGATCTGGTTCTTCGAAATGCGGTTCATCCCCGGCACGCGGGCGAGGAAGGCCTCGGCGGCCACCAGCCACCGCGCGGGCAGCAGGAGGACGGAACCGTGGCCCGGCAACACGAACAGCCGCCGGACCTCTTCGACCGTGAGCCCCGCGGCGGCCAGCGCCTCGCGCATCTCCCGCTCCGTCATGGTCGAGATAATCCCGCGCCGGCCGGGAGGGACGTGCGGCTTTCTGGGCACGCCGAGCACCCTATGGGCGAACCACGCCGCCACGCCGAGCACGGAGTACCGGTTCATGTGATTGTCGACGATCAGATAGCCGCCGGGCGACAGGCGCTCCCGCAGCGCCCGGAGGATCGGCACGCGGTTCTCGGGCTCCAGGTTGAGAAGCAGGCGGAAGCTGGTGATCAGATCGAATTGCCGGTCGCCCAGCAGGCCGGGGTCCGTCACCAGGTTGCCGTGCACGAGGGTCGCATCGGGCACCTTCCGCCGGGCGATCTCGAGCTGCCCGGCGCTTGTGTCCACGCCGACCTTGCTCCGGATGCGATCGCGGAAGACAGCGAGAATCCGCCCCGTCCCGCAGGCGAAGTCGAGATAGCGGGTGCGCGGGTCTGAGGCCATGTATCGGCGGAACAGGTCCTGGAGCTGGCGCCGCTCGAGCTCGAAGATGGCGAGCTCGAACCGGTTGGCCAGCGAGCGGTCGTATTCGTCGCCCGAGGCCTCGGCGCGCTGGTAGTGCTCGGCGTACACGGAGCGGTAGGCCATGGACCTGTCATCGGGTTGTGGTGGTCGTAGAGCCCGCGGCGCTAGACCCAGCCGAGGCCCCGGTAGGAATCCAGTGTACGGCGGATGCCGTCGCGCAGCCGGACCTTTGGAGCATAGCCTAGCTCATCGCGGGCGCGCGAAGTGTCGAACCAGCGGTTCTTGGTGAAGAACGCCACGCGACGGCGGAAGATCGGTGGCTCGATGCCGAGCGGCACGCAAACCCCCTCGCAGATTGCGCCGGCCACCCAGAAGGGCCAGACGGGAAGCCGGGTCCGTGGGGGGGCCACGTGGGCCACCGAGGCGATCTCCTCGACCAATTCGTTCAGGGTCGGCGCCTCGCCGCCGGCCACGATGTACGTGCGCCCCACGGCGGCGGGCGTGTCCGCGGCCAGGCGGAACCCCTCGATCAGGTCGTCAACGTACACCATCTGGAAGTGCGGGGTCCCGTCGCCCAGCAGCACGAAGCGCTTGCGCGCCACGCCCCCGATCAGCTTGAGCAGCCGCCGGTCGCCCGGTCCGTAGATCGGGCCCGGCCGCACCACCGTGAGTGGCAGGCCGACGCGGCCCGCCGTGTCCAGCGCCATCCGCTCCCCTTCGAGCTTGGTGACTTGATAGATGTCCCCCGGGTGGAACGGCGCATCCTCGGCTGCCGGCGCCTGGGCCTCGACGTCGCCATGTACTCCCACCGTGCTGCAGTGCACGAACCGCCTGACACCGGCCGCGGCGCTGCACTCCACGAGCTGCCGGGTGGCATCCACGTGGACCGATCGGTATTCGGAGTCCGGAACCCCCGCGCGGCGGAACACGGCAGCCAGGTGGTAGACCGTATCGACGCCCAGGAGGGCATCCTGAACGGTGGCGCGATCGCGCACGTCGCCGGCGATGATCTCCACGCCCGCCTGCTCCAGATACGAGGCCCGCTTCCGGTTGCGCACGAGCCCTCGGACACGCTGCCCCCGGCGCGTCAGCGAACGCGCGAGCGCCAGGCCGGTGAAACCGGCCGCGCCGGTCACGAGGACCGTCCGGGGTTCCTGGGACGAGCGGCGGGTCAGTGGCACGGTCTTCCTTCCTCTCGGAGGGCGGGGGCGCCCAGCGATGCTCTAACTACACCCTCGGCGCCAGGGGGGCGGTGCCTCCCGTCACACTTCCGTGAAGATGCCGCGCCGACACGAACAGCGCGGCCAGCGCCCGCAGGAGCCAGCCAAGGCCCACTCCATAGATCACTCCAGGGAGCCCCCACCGTGCCAAGGCGGTCGCCGCGACCGCGGCCACGACCACCGACGCCCAGCCGAGGACGTTGACCAGCGAGAGCTCGCGCGCGCTGGCGAGCGCCGTGACGGTCGCACGGCTGAAGGCATTCAGCACCTTGGCCAGGCCGGCCACGATGGCGGCCAGCACGAGCGCGCTGCCCAGGTGGTACTTGCCGGCGAGAAACCAGTCCTCGACCAACGGCACGGCGAACCAGACCGCCGCCGAGGCCAGCAGCAGCAGGAGCCCCGCCAGCCAGACCTCGTGCGCGATGAGCCGCCGGCGCTCCCGGACGCTCGACGCCGCCGCGAGGCGCGGCAGCAGCGAGTAGCCGACGCTGTTCTGAAGCACCCGGAAAGGCGATCCCACGATGGCGGCCAGCACGCCGTAGGTGGCGAGCTCCGCGAGGGGAAGCAGGTGCGGAATGACCAGCCGATCGAGCTGGACCAGGAGGAGCCCCGACGCATTCAGCCCCGCGTAGGCCAGCGCCTCGCGCCAGGAGAACAGGCTGCCGCGCTCGGGCTTGGCCTCGCGCTCCCGGAGGAGCAGCCGCCAGCCCCACCACGCCGCGAGCACGAACCCCGCGGCCGCGATGAGCAGCGGCACCCAGGCGGCCGCGGCGCCGGTCGCGAATACGGTGGCGGCGGCCAGGGCCAGGAAGAAATTCGGGCTCTGCACCAGCGTGAGCGACAGCCCGAAGCGCTGCTCGCGCTGGAACTGCGCGCCGGATACCACCATGATCCCGCCGGCCGCGGTGGACACCATGAGCATGGCGACGAGCGGGAGGCTGATGCCGTACGCGGCCTCCGCGATGCCGCCCAGCACCAGGGCCACGACGGCCGCGGCCGCCGCGACCCGGCCAAGCAGCCGGGGGCCGCACTCCAGCGGCTGCCGCAGCACGATGCCATCGATCCCCGCGGTCGCGAGCGCGAAGCCGAAGTTCATGAGGGCGAGGACCAGCGTGAAGATCGCGTACTCCTCCTTCGGAAGCACGCGGGCCAGGACGAGGTTCGCGCCCGCGAACCCGACCCCCGATGCTCCGTAGACGGCCGCCGTCCGGATCGTGGGCAGTTGCCAGAGCCGCTTCATCGTAGACCATCCAGCCATGGTTCCCCTCTCCGTGCTCGATCTCGCGCCGATCGTCCAGGGCGGCGACGCCGCCCAGGCGTTCCGCAATACGCTCGACCTCGCGCGCCACGCCGAACGGCTGGGCTATCGGCGGTACTGGCTCGCCGAGCATCACGGCATGCCCGGCATCGCCAGCGCGGCCACGGCGGTCGTGATCGGCCACGTGGCGGCCGGGACGGCCACGATCCGGGTGGGCGCGGGCGGCATCATGCTGCCGAACCACGCGCCGCTGGTAATCGCCGAGCAGTTCGGCACGCTCGCCTCGCTCTTTCCCGGGCGGATCGACCTGGGACTGGGCCGGGCGCCGGGGTCGGATCAGGCCACGATCCGTGCGCTCCGCCGGAGTCCCGCGGCAGCGGAGAGCTTTCCCCAGGACGTAGTCGAGCTGATGGGGTATTTCCGCCCCGCCGACCCCGGACAGGCCGTCCGGGCCGTGCCGGGAGCCGGGCTGGAGGTGCCGGTCTGGATCCTGGGCTCGAGCCTGTTCGGGGCGCAGCTCGCCGCGGCGCTCGGTCTGCCCTACGCCTTTGCCTCGCACTTCGCGCCCGCGGCGCTGTTCCCGGCGCTCGAGCTCTACCGCGCGCAATTCCGCCCGTCCGAGCGGCTCGCGCGTCCGTATGTCATGCTGGGGGTCAACGTCTTTGCGGCGGATACCGGCGGGAGCGCGGCGCGGCTCTTCACCTCGCTCCAGCAGGCGTTCGTCAACCTTCGCCGCGGGCATCCCGCCCCGCTCCCGCCACCTGACGACACGCTGGAGGAACGGCTCACGCCCACCGACCGGGCAGGCATCGCGGAGATGCTGGCCTGCTCGGTCGTGGGCGCACCCGACGCGGTGCGCCGGGGGCTCGAGGCGTTCGTCGCCCGCACGAGGGCGGACGAACTGATGCTCACGTCGCAGATCTACGATCCGGCGGCCCGCGTGCGCTCGTACGAGCTCACCGCCGGGGTGTGGCCTCCCGCGTCCTGACGCGCCGGGCCCGTGTGGCCGAGCACGCTCAGTGACCGCTGGTCTCGCTCGGCCGGCTGGCCTCGAACAGGAACCAGGTGCGGCGCTCGGTCTCGTCGATCCAGACCTCGATCAGGCTGGCGGTGGCGACGTCCCGATGCTCCTCGCACACGTTGTGCGCCTCGCGCAGACTGGCCGCGAGGTTCTTGTTGTCCTCCCGCAGCTCGGCCAGCATGTCGAGCGGCTCGACGTAATCGGCATCGTTGTCGGCCACCCGCTGCAGGCTGGAGATCTGGCCGATCGACTTGATCGTGAGGCCGCCCAGCTTGCGCACGCGCTCGGCGATCGGATCGGTCATCGCGAAGAGCTGCTCGGCCTGCTCGTCCAGCAGCAGGTGGTAGTCGCGGAAGTGCGGTCCGCTCATGTGCCAGTGGAAGTTCTTGGTCTTGAGGTAGAGCGCGAACACGTCCGCCAGGATCGCGTTCATCGCTCCGCTGATGTCTCTGGTCGCCGCCGGCTTCAGGTCGGTGGGGGTGAGCAGCGGGGAGTCCCGCCGGCTCGTCAGCTCCTGCCGCTTCCTCGTTTCAACCGCGCTCATGACTCCGTCCTCGTCAGGGGAACCCGCGTGCACTCCCGCGTGCACGGCGGACTCTGAAGTTGGCCCCCACGGGTGCGCCGAAGCAAGTCGGCCGGCCCGCGTATTGACGTCCCGCCTCCTTCCGGCGAGTGTGACGGAGAGAGCGAAAGGAGCCCATCATGTCACTCTCGGACAAGCAGCGCCGCCATCTCGAGGGCCGGCTGCTGGAGGAGCGCGAGCGCCTGAGCCGCGCGCTCAACCGGTCGGTCGCCGACCGGTCGGAGGAGGACGAGCAGGAGCGCGACGGCGACCTGACCACGACGCCTTTCCATCCGGCCGACCGTGGAACGGACACCATGCAGGACGAGCTCGAGGCCAGCAACGCCACCCGCATGTCGGGCGAGCTCGCGGAGATCGACGCCGCACTCGAGCGGCTCTATCAGACGCCCGAGAAGTTCGGCGTATGCGAGGACACCGGTGGTCCGATTCCGTTCGAGCGCCTCGACGTGATTCCGTGGGCGCGGACCTGCCGTCAAGCGGGAGGCTGACCGTGGTAAGCGGGATCACCGCACCGGCCAGGGACCCGGCGGTACCTTCCACAAGGCACCGACTCACCCTCCGACTGCGAGGACCCGCATGGAGCTCGATACGCTCGAGGCACTGTACGTCGATGAACTGAAGGATCTCTGGAGCGCGGAGAAGCAGATCCTCAAGGCGCTGCCCCGGATGATCCGCGCGGCCGGCGACAAGGACCTGAAGCGTGCGTTCACGCAGCACGAGCGGCAGACCCGCCAGCACGTGACGCGGCTGGAGCGCATCTTCAAGCAGTTGGACGCGAGCCCCCGGGGGAAGAAGTGCGTCGGGATGGAGGGACTCCTGGAGGAGGGCGCGGAGCTCATCAAGGAGAAGCCCGATCAGGACGTGCTCGACGCCGGCCTGATCTCGGCCGCCCAGCACGTCGAGCACTACGAGATGGCCGGCTACGGGACGGTGCGCACCTGGGCGCGCCTGCTCGGGCGGGACGACCAGGCCGACCTGCTGCAGCAGACGCTGAACGAAGAGGGTGAAACGGACAAGCTGCTCACCTCGCTCGCCGAGGCGGTCAACGTCGAAGCAATCGCCGAATAGGTCTACAACTGCAGGCGCAGCAGCCCGGCCAGGCCGCCCTTGAACTTCTCCGACCTGGGCCGGCTGTTCCACATGTCGAGGGTGATCCGGGTGGACCGGGCCCGGTCTTCCTCGAATACTGCGGCCTGCTCCCGTGCGAACCCGGGATCGAGGACGTTGAGGTTGGCCTCATCGTTCAATCGGAACGAACGGCTGTCGAAATTGGTCGATCCTACCGACGTCCATACATCGTCCACGATCATGACCTTCGTGTGATACATGGTCGGCCGATACTCGTAAATCGAGACGCCGGCTTCCAGCAGCGGACCCCAGCGCGACCGTGACGCCCTCCGCACGACGGCGGCGTCACTGTGCCGCCCCGGCACGATGATCTCGACGCCCACGCCTCGGCGCTGGGCGGCGACGAGCGTCTCCACCGAGAGACGGTCGGGAACGAAGTACGCGTTGCCGATGCGCACGCTCCGGGTGGCCGAGGCGATCGAGAGAAGGTACATCAGCCGCGCGCTCTCGCTCGCTTCGGTAGACGAGCTCTTGAAGACCTGGGCCATGTGCGGTCCCACCGGATCCAGCGCGGGGAAGTAGTCGTCGCCGTGCAGCACCACCGACCGCGTCTCGATCCAGTTGTCCATGAACGCGGCCTGCATCTGCGCCACCGCGGGGCCCTCGAGCTGGAAGTGCGAGTCCCGCCAGTGCTCCGGGTCCTCGGCGTTGCCGAGCCACTGGTCGGCGATTCCAACGCCGCCGGTGAAGCCGGTCCTGCCGTCCACGACCAGCAGCTTCCGGTGCGTGCGGTTATTGAGTCGGCCTAGGTTGTACCAGCGGAGCGGGTGATATTTGCGCACCTCGATCCCGGCCTGCTCCATGCTTGCGATGGTCGTGGCGTCCATCTTCCCCGAGCCGACCCAGTCGAGCAGGACATGCACCTTCACGCCGGCTTGCGCCCGCTCGGCCAGCGCGTCGGCGAACGCTCGCCCGATCTCACCCGACCAGTAGATGTACGTCTCGAAGGTGATGGTCCGCCGGGCTCCCCGGATGGCCTCGAGCATGGCGGGGAAGATCTCGTCGCCGTTGCACAGCGCCCGCACCCGATTGCCGGCCAGGAGGGACGGACCCAGCAGCGTTCCCATCGACCGGGCGAACTGCGGGTCGTCGGCGCCGTAGAGGTGTGCCACCTCCCTCTGGATCTCCTTTCCGCCGTAGGAAAGGTTGAGCAGGAGGAGAACCACGACCAGCGTCGCGACGACCGCGAGCACGACCGACATCGGCGCCTCCGCTCTCGGGGCAGGCGATCGGACACGGGGGAATGCGGGCAATATGCCGGGATCGGTCTGTTCGGCCAATCACCTCTGGCGGGGTCCCCATGCCGGGCGTAGGTTATCTTCCAATTCTCCCCAGCACCCAGAGGTCGGTTGTGGCCGATCCGCAGTCCGGACCGTCGCGCCCCGTCATCGTACTCCTGGCCGAGGACGAGGAGCCGTTGCGCACCATGGTGGCGCGCGTGCTCTGGGCCGAAGGCTACCGAACGCTCGAGGCGCGGGACGGGGCGGAGGCGTTGCACCTGGCGCGGCTGTCGCTGCCGCACCTGGATCTCGTCATCACCGATGTGGTGATGCCGACGATGGACGGGCGGGAGCTGGGCCGCGAGCTCGCCAAGTACAGCCCCGACCTGCCCGTGCTCTACATCTCGGCCTATGTCCGGGGCGATGTGTTCCACCGCGACGGCCCCGGCGCCCCCTCCAACTTCCTGCAGAAGCCCTTCTCGAACGACGATCTCCTGGCGGCGGTGAAAGCGCTGCTCGCCGCCTCACCCCGCCGCTCGACCGGCACCCTGGCCAACTAGCTTCCTCGCTCGGTTGCCCCTCGCGAGGGGGCGTAGGATATTCCGTAACCGCTCGAAGCGGCAGCGGGGGGCGTAGCTCAGTTGGTAGAGCAAGGGACTTTTAATCCCTAGGTCGTGGGTTCGAGTCCCACCGCCCTCACTTCAGTCCCATCCTCCGATTACATTGCGCGCATGAGCGCCACCGTCCAGCCTGCCAGGCAGGCCACAGCCACCGGAGCGGGCGTGCCGACGATCTGGCTCAACGGCCAGTGGCACACCCGCGAGACCGCCAGCGTATCCGTCTACGATCACGGCCTGCTCTACGGAGATGGTGTCTTCGAGGGCATCCGGATCTACGGCGGGAAGATCTTCCGCCTCACCGACCACCTCGAGCGGCTGTACGATTCCGCCAAGGCCATCTGGCTCACCGTCCCCATGACGCGTGAGGAGCTGGCCGCGGTCACCGAGGAGGCGGTACGCCGCTCGGGAATCACCGAGGGCTACATGCGCCACGTCGTCACCCGCGGCGTCGGCGACCTCGGTCTCGATCCGCGGAAGTGTGCGCGCCCGTCCGTCATCATCATCGTGGACACGATCAAGCTCTGGCCCGAGGAAGTGTACGAGGCCGGGCTCAAGGTCGTGACCGCCGGCACGCCCATCCCGCAGCGCGAGTCTCTGTCGCCCCGGGTCAAGTCGCTCAACTACCTCGCGCACATCCTGGCCAAGATCGAAGGGATCCAGGCGGGCGCCGACGAGGTGCTGATGCTCGACAGCAGCGGCAGCGTGGCTGAAGGCTCGGGCCAGAACATCTTCGTCGTGCGGCACGGCCGGATCGCCACACCGCCGCCGTACGCCGGGATCCTCAAGGGCGTGACGCGGGACGTGGTGATGGCGCTCGCGCGCGGCGCGGGCTACGAGGTGGAAGAGACGATGCTCAACCGCTACGACGTCTACACCGCCGACGAGGCGTTCCTCACCGGCACCGCGTCCGAGGTCGTGGCGATCCGCGAGGTGGACGGCCGCGTGATCGGCGCCGGCAAGTCCGGCCCGAGCACGCGTGAACTGCGGGCCCGCTTCCAGGCACTCGTCCGCAGTTGAGCGGTCGGCCTCAACCCACCCTGGAGTTCATGGATGGTCTGGAGAGTCGTCGAGCGTGACGACCGCCGGTGGAATGTCTCGATTGCCGCCGAGCGCCGCGCCAACTCGCCGCACTGGTCGCTGATTTGCTGGTTCCGCCCGTGCGGCGACGGGCAGCGAAGCTTCTGGGCTCCCTACCCGCTGTCGTCCGTGTCCCGGGCCGCGCTCTTCGCGCAGGCCGATCAGATCCCCGACGCCGCGCTGGCCGCGTTTCTCGCGCAACATCTGGAGTGACTGGGGCCATCGCGTTGACTGGCATGGCCTTTGCCCCCTCCATCGGCGCGCCGTCGCGGTCAGGTTCGCCCTCCACAAGGACTTCCATGTCGCCGCCCAACCCGCTCAGCGAACGGTTGCGCTTCGCCGAGTTCGTGCTCGACCGCCTGCCCAACGGCCGGTGCCGGGCCCGGGTGGGGCTCACGTGGAAGGAGTCCGAGCAGTTCACGGGCGAGAACGAGGGACTCGGGTCCCAGGCCGGCGAGCTCCGCTGCGCTGCACAGGCTTGCGTCGATGCGCTGGCGGGCGCGGTAAGCGGCGGCATGAGCTTCGAGTTGCTGGGGGTCAAGGCGGTCCGGGCTTTCGATGCAACCGTTGTCATCGTCTCGCTGGCGGTGCACGGTGAGGGGAGCGGGCACCGGGTGGTGGGCTCCTATCTGACCGAGAGCGACGCCCCCCGCGGCGCGGCACTGGCCGTGCTGAACGCTACCAATCGCATCCTCGGCAACCGCCTCTTCATGCGCTGAGGGCCCGCCGGCCCGCCGAAGGGTTGCCTCAGTTCGCATCGGCTCCTGCGGTTTGCTTCCCCGAAGGCCCGCCGAACCGTTCCCGCGCCTCTCATTTTCACCCTCGGAGTGACACCATGCGCCTGCTGCCACTCTCGATCGTGCTGCTTTTCATGGCGTGCGCCGGGCACTCGCCGGCCGCGCCCGTCATTCCCGCGCCCGACGTCGAGATCGACGCGCTGGTGCTGCCGCCCGCGCCCGAGCTCGACACCCTGGTCCCGCCCGCCGAGCTCGCGGCGGAGTCGAGGCTCGCCGCCGACAGCGCCGCGGATGAAGCGGTTCTCGAAGCGCTGGCCGATGCACGCCCCGCGGACGACACCGACGACGTCGCGCTCGAGGCCGCCGGCAGTGGAGCCGGCGGTGCCAAGGCGCTCACCGGCAGCGCCGTGAGCTGGGACATCGATGTCGAGACGTACAACAGCCACAGCCGCGTGCAATACTACCTCGACTTCTTCCAGGGCCGAGGCCGCGAGCGGATGGGCATCTGGCTCACGCGGCTGCCGCGGTACGAGGCCATGATCCGCGAGCGGCTGCAGGAACAGGGGCTGCCGGGCGACCTGGTCTACCTGGCGCTGATCGAGAGCGGCTTCTCCAACTCGGCCACGAGCCGGGCGCGGGCCGTGGGGATGTGGCAGTTCATGAAGGGCACCGCCAAAGGCTACGGACTGCGGGTGGATTCCTGGGTGGACGAGCGGCGCGATCCGTACCGCGCCACCGACGCCGCGGCTCGCCACCTCAAGGATCTCGACACCCGCTTCGGCTCGCTCTACCTGGCCGCCGCCGCGTACAACGCAGGCGCCGGCAAGGTGTCGCGCGGTCTGGGCCGCCTGCCCGACGACGAGGACGCCGACTCGGCCAACTCCGACGCGATGTTCTTTCGGCTGTACGACACCAAGTTCCTGCGGCGCGAGACCAAGGACTACGTGCCGAAGCTCATCGCGGCCGCGCTGATCGCGAAGGAGCCGGCGCGCTACGGCTTCGAGGTCGGTGCGGGCGAGCCGGCGGTCTACGATTCCATCGTCGTACCCACGATGACCGGGCTCGACGTCGTCGCCCGCCTCGCCGATACCACCGTCGCGGCGATCCGTGAGCTCAACCCGCAGTATCTCCGCCTGGCCACGCCGCCCGGCGTGTCGTCCGTCGTGCGGGTGCCCGCCGGCCGCGGAGCCGCGACGGCGGCGGCATACGCGGAGCTGCCGGCGTCGCGGCGCGTCACCTTCGTCGAGCACACGGTAGCCCGCGGCGAGACGCTGAGCGGCATCGCCAAGCGCTACCACGTGAGCTCGAGTCTCCTGGCCCAGGCCAATCCGCGGCTCCACGCGCGGCGGCTCAAGCCGGGGCAGCGCGTCATCGTGCCCACCGGCGGCGCCATCTCGAGCTCGGTGGCCCGGCGCATGGCCGAGCCGGCGGAGGCGGCCGTGCGGGTACATCGGGTGCGGTCGGGGGAAACGCTGTCCGGTCTGGCGCAGCGCTACGGCGTGTCAGTCCGGGCCCTCAGGGCAGCGAACGGACTGTCGTCGCATGCCACCCTTCGGGCCGGCGCCAGGTTGAAGATTCCGGGGTGAGCTGCTAGTGCCAGCCGGGCGCCTCTGCGCTCGGCGCGCGATAGCCCTCGAGCACGGCGGCGGAGTACCCGTTGGTCGGATCGCCGCCGCGGGCCAGGATCTCGGCCACCTTGGCGGGGCCGCGATTGTAGGCGAGTAGCGCGAGGTGCTTGTCCTGGTCGAACTTCACGAGCAGGTCCTTGAGGAAGCGGAACCCGACCCGGAGGTTGAGGTCGCGGTCGTACAGCGCCTTCTCGGTCACGCCGCGCTGGTAGAAGCGGGCCGTGGCCACCTGCAATTGGGTATAGCCGATGGCGTCCGCCGGGCTCCGGGCGTCCGCCTTGAAACTGCTCTCGATCTTCACCAGCTGGAATCCCAGCGCCGGATCGATCCCCTCACTCAAGGCGATATCGTAGATCGCGGCGGCCAGGTCCGAGGGGATCTGGTACTTCGCCGAATTGTCCAGGATGGCGTTGGCGCGGTCGAGCTGGACCCGCATCAGGTCCATCTCGCCCCGGGCGGACGCGAGCTGCTCGCCCAGGCTGCCCATCCGGCGGGAGACGACCGCCACGTCCGGCGCGGCGACTTCCTCGGTAGCACGAACGCGCTTGGTCCAGCCGGCCAGCGTGCCGACGGTGGCCGCGGTGACCAGCAGCAGGCCGCCGCGGATGAGCAGATTGCGGAACGTGCGCGGGCCGGGATCGTTGTACTTGTCGGTCGGTCGTGTCATCTGGCCAACCTCCTTGCCTATGAGAAGGCCGCGTCCCCCAGTCCTACCGATCGGAGCGGCGCCAGTCTCCCCGGGTCCCCCCGGTCTTGCTGATGAGCCGTATCCCTTCGATTACCATCTCCCGGTCGACTGCCTTGACCATGTCGTAAACTGTGAGACACCCCACGCCCACCGCGGTGAGCGCCTCCATCTCCACGCCGGTGCGCCCCGTCACGCTCGCCGTGGCCGAGAGCCGCACGCCGGGCAGCTCGGGAGCGAGGCGAGCCTCGACCCGCACCACGTCGAGCCCCAGCGGGTGGCAGAGGGGGATCAGCTCCCCGGTGCGCTTGGCCGCCATCACCCCGGCCACCTCCGCCACCGCGAGCACGTCTCCCTTGGCCACCGCGTGCGCGGCCACGAGGTCGTACGCCTCGCGGGACATTCGCACCTGACCTTCGGCCACGGCCGTGCGACGGGACTCGGGCTTGTCGCCCACGTCCACCATGCGGGCGCGGCCGCTCTCGTCCAGGTGGCTCAGCGTCACAGCACGGCCGCCAGCTCCTCGCCCAGCACGGCGAGGAGGATCTGCGGGTTGACGTTGCCGTAGGCCGCGTCGCGCGCTTCCGTAACGCGCTGCAGCGCGCGGAGGAGGAGCGCCGGGTCCCCGCGCCCGAGCAGCGCAGCCGGCACCGGGCGGCGGGTTGCCTGGCCCAGCGCACCCCGCGCGGCCTCGCCCAGCGTGTCGGCCAGCGCGTCGAGCATGGCGGTGAACTCGCCGCGCGCGGAGAACGGCGGCTGCCGGAGCGCCCGCTCGTAGCCCGCGGCGGGTCCGGCGAGCACGGCATCGAGAAGCTGGTCCGCTGCCCGGTATGCTCTGGCCGACTCATCGCCCGCGGCGAGGGCCTGGCCGATCGACCCGGCGGCCAGGGCCACGCGCTGCTCCAGCGCTTCCGGCGCGAGCACGGGGCTCGTGTGTGCCGCGAGAAACCCGCGCACCAGGTCGTCGCTCAGCCGCCCGAGCCGGACCGGTACCGCCCGCGAGCGGATCGTCGGCAGCAGCCGGCGCGGGTCCACCGTCGTCAGGACGAACAGACTTCCGGCGGGCGGCTCCTCGAGCAGCTTGAGCAGCGCATTTGCCGCCTCCTGGCTCGACTCCTGGGGCACCAGCCGTTCCGCGTTTCCCAGGATGAAGACCCGGCGGCCGCCCTCCACGGAGGTGAGCGACGCGCGCCGCTGGAGAAGCCGGACGGACGCCATCGAGTGGCTGGCCATTCCATCGGCCGGGCCATACAGCGGGCTGGACCGCCGCTCCTCCATGACTTCCGCGATCGCCTGCGCGGCCTCGTCCACGGCCTTGTCCGGGTCCGATGCCTTGGGCCGGGGCACCGGGACGAACCAGTGCAGGTCGGCGTGGGCCAGCCCATCTACCAGGCGACAGCCGCGGCACGTGCCGCACGGATCCGGTTCCTGGCGCTCGCAGAACACCAGTTGCGCGAGCCAGAGCGCGAGGCGCTGCTTGCCGACGCCGGGGGGCCCCGACACCACGAGCACCTGTGGCAGCCGCCCCGATCGGACTGCCTCGGCGAGGCGCCGGCGAGTCTCGGCGTGACCGGTCAGCGGAAGTAGTGGCATGGGAGTGAAGCTTACGACGGGCGGCCAAAAAGGCTAGTAGCTCGCGTGTAACATCCTTTTCCACAATCAGTTAGGTGCGATATTTTTGATCACTCTGTGGCGCAAAGTATCCCTGGTTCCGCGGGTCGTCCGTCAAGCGGACGCTCACCACGCGGTGCATGAATGCAGGCGATGGCATGGGCCCGGCGGCCGCAAGAAGTTGCAGCGGCCCAGCTGGGACGACGCTCCTGCTGCTGCTGTTCAGTGGGTTCGACGATCACGGCGGCTGACCACCGCGGCGCGTCTCGTCACCACTGCGCTCGGCATCGTCTTGCAGCGGGTGGTGACCGCATTCCCCGCGTGCTTCAGCATCCTGCGCGGCCGGTTGTTCCGCGTCGGGGACTGGCTGGTGATGGGCTGGTGCGCGGGGATGTCATCGCACTCGGCTTCGTTCAGCCAGGCGGCGCTTTATCCATGAGAGTGAAATGGGCACCGATACTCTGCGTGCGCGGAACCGCCGATCCTTCGCGGATTCCACCGATCTCGATCCGAGAGTCTACTGGCGACTGACGGACAACTGGCTGGAGCTCGCCGTTCGCTTCGTCACGCCGGAGCGTGGCGTTCGAGCGGTGAAGGACGCGATGAGCCCGGAGATATACTGGCCGGCTTCGACGGTGCCGGCATCCAGGTGGGGTCGGCTACCTTCGAGGCGGTGGCGCTGCCGCCGCTGAAGGTGGAGCACACCGCGCCGCGCTGAGCTGCAGCTCTAGAGCTGCCATAGGTTTAGGCGGGCCTAGGGCGACAGACCGCCGCTTGCGTTTGCCCGGTGCGTCGGTTAATCTCCCCCCGCTCAGCCGATCCCGAGTAGCTCAGTTGGTAGAGCAGGTGACTGTTAATCACCGGGTCGGGGGTTCGAGTCCCTCCTCGGGAGTTCCCCAGCAACGATGTGGCACCTGCGGCAGTGAGCTCCGGGCAACCGGACCCACTGCCGTTTGCTTGTGGCAGGCGCTCCTTGAGATTCGCTTGACGGCGACCGGGTAGGATCACGCTTCATGCAGCGCCGCGGCGGTCGCGCCGCCGCGCCTGGCTCCATCCCACGATCCTCGGAAGCGCGGTGAGCTCATGAGGTCACGTCGTCTGTCCCGTGGCGGCTCCCACGCCAAGCGGCTCGGCCGCCGCTTGGCGACTGTGCTGGCCGCGGTAGGCGTTGTGTTCGCCTCCGGCTGCGCGGACAACTCTCCCACCAGCCCGGAGAAGCCGTCTTCGCCTGCGCTCGCCAGCCAGGCGGCGGCAGTACTGTCATTCCGCCAGGTGAGCGCGGGAAGTAACCATGCTTGCGGCGTGACCAGCGACGGACTGGCCTACTGCTGGGGCTCCAACTTCTCCGGGCAGTTGGGTGACGGCACGTCCGGCGGGCCCGAGCGATGCGGCGTCTGGTCCTGCAGCACCAGCCCTGTCGCCGTTGCCGGCGGCCTCCACTTCCGCCACGTGAGCGCGGGCCACGCCCACACCTGCGGTGTCACCACGGACGAGCGGGTGTACTGCTGGGGCTATAACGGCAGCGGCCAGCTCGGCGATGGCACGACCGCCGATCACCTCACGCCCGCCGCCGTCGCCGGCGGACGCCGCTTCCACCAGGTGCGGGCGGGCTCCAATCACACCTGCGCCATCACCCCGTTCGACGTCGCGTTCTGCTGGGGAGCCAACTTCGCCGGGCAGCTCGGCGACGGCACGCTCACGGATCGGCCCGTGCCGGTGCGGGTCGTTGGGGGACTCCGCTGGCTCCAGTTGAGCGGCGGCGCAGGCTTCAGTTGCGGCGTGACCACCGAGGACCGGGCCTACTGCTGGGGAAACAACGGGAACGGCCAACTCGGTGACGGCACGAGCGGCGAAGTGGTCTCTCGGCCCTCCGCGGTGGCCGGCGGACTTCGCTTCCGGCAGATCGACGCGGGCGGCAGCCACACCTGCGGCGTAACCACGGCCGATCGCGCCTACTGCTGGGGCTACGGCGGGCAGGGGCAGCTCGGGGACGGCACCACCCCTGGCACCCGCCGGCGGCCGGCCCCAGTCGCGGGGACGCGCCGGTTCGACCATGTGAGCGCGGGCCTCTTCCACACATGCGGCGTGACGCTGGCCGGCCGGGGCTTCTGCTGGGGCGACAACGCCGCCGGCCAACTGGGCGACGGCACCACTACCAACCGACTGACGCCGCTCCCAGTGGCGGGTGGTCTGACGCTGGCTCAGGTGACCGCGGGGCAGCACTTCACGTGCGGGGCGATCACGGCGGACCGAATCTTCTGCTGGGGGGACAATACCTACGGCCAACTGGGCGACGGCTCAACGACCAGCAGCCCGACGCCGGTCGCGGTCGCCGACGCGATGTGAATCGCGACCGGGCCGACTAGATTTCCCGGACACCCACTGTTCCCTGTCCGGAGGCCGGATGTCCAAACGCGAAGATGAACGACTCGCCGCCCTCGCCCGGAAGAACGCGGCGAAGGTGGTCAGGCCGAAGGGCGATCGAGCGACCCAGTTCGATTCGACCCTGCGGCAGCGTCCCGACGAGGAGGACCCCGAGACGCGACGCCTGTTCAAGGAAATGAAGAAGCGGGAGTTCTGAGCGGAGTTTAGCGGCGCGGTCGCCTGAAGACCGGCCGCTTTTCACCGTTCGGATCGTCGTCCGCATCGGGCGGACGCCGTGGAGCGGAGCGGCGGTTCGCGCCGGGCCTGGGCGTCGGGGTGGGCGTGGGCCTGGCCCGGCTCCGTACCGGAGCGGGGTCCAGCACCGGCTCGGGGGCACTCCGATTGGCGGTGCGCGTATCCACCGGCGCGGTGCTGCCCACGATGCCGCTCGCGGACTGGGCCGCGACCCTGATGGTGTCGAGCGAGATCTGCAGCGCCTCGCGCACATGGGCGTCCATCCGCGGCGCCTCGATCGCGAGGACGGCGCGCAGGATCTCGCGCGCGGTGTCGGGCCCGATCGGCAGGCCCAGCTCGCCGAGTCGCTCGCACAGGAGCTCGACCGCACCGAGCCCCGGCTCGTGCACCGGTGTTCCTCCCTGGGCCTGGCTCATCGGTGCACCTCCCCTCGCATCGGGCACGCTCGAAGGGCGCCTAGTCGAGCGCGCGCCAGAGATACCAGCTCGCCACCGAGCGATAGGGCCGCCAGCGCTCGCCCCGGCGGCTCAGGACCCTGGGATCCGACAGCACCCGCCGGCCGAACGTTCGCGCGAAGCCGTTCCGCACGCCCAGGTCGCCCAGTGGCAGCACGTCCGGCCTTCCCAGCCGGAACATCAGCAGCATCTCCACCGTCCAGCGCCCCACCCCGCGCACCGCCGTGAGTCGCTCGACGATCTCCTCATCAGCCATGCGGCGCACACGCGCCATCGATGGCACCGTCCCATCGAGCGTGCGCGCCGCCAGATCCCGGACCGCGGCCACTTTGGCGGCCGAGAGTCCGGCGGCCCGCAGGCGCTCGGGCGGGGTGTCGAGGATGTCCCGCGGCCGGGGAAAGCGGCGAGGCGAGTAGAGAGCGAGGACGCGGCCGAGGATGGTGGCCGCCGCCTTGCCGGAGAGCTGCTGGTACACGATCGAGCGGAGCAGCGCGGCGAAGAGGCTCTGCGTCGGCTCGGGGCGCAAGCTGAAGGGGCCGGCCCGCGCGATCAGCTCGCCGAGCTTGGGGTCCGCCTCGGACAGATGGCGGCAGGCGACCTCGGGGTCGTAGGCCAGGCCGGCGCGGATGGTCATGCCCATGGTTACAAGATAAGAGGGAGGGGAAAGCCCGGGCAGACGCGTGTGCCGACAGGGCGCCTTGACCTGGGTGACGGCGGGCGTTCGCTTTGGCGCATGCGCCCCGACGAGTTCCGCCGCCACGCCCACGCGCTGGTCGACTGGATGGCCGACTACCTGCGCGACGTGGGCACGCTCCCGATCACCCCCGATGTGGCGCCCGGCCACATCCGCGAGCGGCTTCCCGCCGTGCCCCCGCTCGACGCCGAGCCGTTCGAGGCGCTGTTCGACGATTTCAGGAGCATCGTCGTGCCCGGCATGACGCACTGGAACCACCCCGGCTGGTTCGCCTACTTCCCCTGCAACAACAGTCCCCCGTCGATTCTGGGCGAGATGCTCACCGCGACGATCGGCGCGCAGGGCATGTCGTGGGCGACGTCACCCGCGGCTACCGAGCTGGAGCAGGTGGTCATGGGCTGGCTGCGGCAGATGATCGGCCTGCCGGACGGCTTCACCGGCGTAATCCAGGATACCGCGTCCACCGCGACGCTCGTGGCGCTGCTCACCGCGCGCGAGCGGGCTACTGGCGGCCGGGCGGGCATGGACGGTCTGCCCGCCGATGGGCCGCCGCTCACGGTATACGCCTCGCGCGAGGCGCACTCGTCGGTCGACAAAGGCGTGAAGCTGGCCGGCTACGGCCTGGAGCGGCTGCGACAGATCGAAACCGACGACGCGCTCGCGCTCCTGCCCGACGCGCTGGCGGCCGCGATGGCGGCCGATCGGGCCGCCGGCTTCCGGCCGGCGTGCGTAGTGGCGACGGTGGGGACCACGTCGTCAACGGCGATCGACCCGCTCAGGCCGATCGCGGAGCTCTGCCGCCGGCACAACGCGTGGCTGCACGTGGACGCGGCGTACGCCGGAGCCGCGGCGATCGTGCCGGAGCTGCGCCCGCTGTTCGACGGCATGGAGCAGGCCGACAGCGTCGTCTTCAACCCGCACAAGTGGCTGCTGACCAACTTCGACTGCACCGCGCATTTCGTGCGCGACCCCGGGGCGTTGCTCGCCACCTTCCAGACGGCCCCCGAGTATCTGCGCACGGCATACGACGACGACGTCGTCAACTTCCGCGACTGGGGCATCCAGCTCGGCCGGCGCTTCCGGGCGCTGAAGCTGTGGTTTGTGATCCGAAGTTACGGCGTGGAGGGACTCCGGGCGCTCATCCGGCGGCACGTGGCGCTGGCGAGGGAGCTGGCCGGCTGGATCGAGGCCGACCCCGAGTTCGAGCTCATGGCGCCCGTCCCGTTCGGCCTGGTGTGCTTTCGCTGGCGGCCGGCCGGCCGGACGGAGGACCAGCTCGACGCCCTCAACGCCCGGCTGCTGGCCGCAGTGAACGCGGGGCGGCGGCGGCATCTCACCCACACCCGGCTCGGTGGGCGGTACGTCATCCGGCTGGTCGTTGGGCAGCGAACGACGGAGCGAGAGGATGTGGTGGCGGCGTGGGAGGCGGTGCGGGGGGCGGCGGTGAGCGGTGAGAGGTAAGAGGTGAGCGGAACTGTCATCCCGAGCCTAACCCGAGCGAAGCGAGGGGAAGGGGAGGGATCTGCTCTCCCGCGGTTCGAACGTGGCCCGGCAAGATCCCTCGCTCCGCTCGGGATGACAGTTCCGCCCGTGGCCACCCGCTCACCGCTCACCGCTCACTGCGCCGCCCTCACCCCGCCAACGCAGCCGCCTCGGCCGGCTGCACGAGCAGCGGCCGCAGATAGCGCCCCGTGTGCGACGCTTCGACCTCCGCGACCTGTTCGGGGGTGCCCTGCGCCACCACTCGGCCGCCATCCGGGCCCGCTTCCGGCCCCAGGTCTACCACCCAGTCGGCGCGCTTGACCACGTCCATGTGGTGCTCGATGACGACGACCGTGTGCCCCGCGTCTACCAGCCGGTCGAGCACCTGGATCAGGACCCGCACGTCGTCGAGGTGGAGCCCCGTCGTGGGCTCGTCCAGGATATAGAGCTTCCGGCCGTCGCGCCGGCCGGCGTGCGCCAGCTCGCGCGCGATCTTGAGCCGCTGCGCTTCGCCTCCGGAGAGCGTCGTGGCCGGCTGTCCGAGCCGCAGGTAGCCGAGGCCCACCTGCTGCAACTGCCAGAGCGCGGCGCCGAGCTTGGGCTGGTGGCGGAAGCGGGCGAGAGCCTCGTCCACGGTCCACTGGAGCACGTCGTGGATCGAGTGACCCTGGATTCGGACGTCGAGCACCTCGGGCTTGTACCGCGTGCCCCCGCACACCTCGCAGGGGACGAAGACGTCGGCCAGGAAGACCATCTCCACCTGCACGTGGCCCGCGCCCTCGCAGCCCTCGCAGCGGCCGCCCGGCAGGTTGAAGGAGAAGGTGGCGGCCGAGTACTTCCGCTGGCGGGCGAGCGGCTGCGCGGCGAACAGCTCGCGGATCTCGTCGAACGCCTTGATGTAGGTGATCGGGTTGGAGCGCGGCGAGCGTCCGATCGGCGATTGGTCCACCAGCAGCACGTCCTCCAGCAGCTCCCACCCCGTGAGCGAGTCCACCCGGCCCACCGGCTCGCCGAGATGACTCTTGGCGGAGTGCTCGCCGTGGAGTCGGGCCTCGAGGTTCCGGTAGATGACATCGTACAGCAGCGAGCTCTTGCCCGAGCCGCTCACGCCGGTGATCGCCGTGAGCGCGCCCAGCGGGATGTCGCAGTCGACGCCGTGCAGGTTGTGCAGCGTCGCGCCGCGAATGCGGAGCCGGCGCGCTCCCGCCGGACGCCGCAGGCTCGGCACCGCGATGCGCTTCTGGCCGGTGAGATACTGGCCGGTGAGCGAGGTCCCCGCGCTTTGCACCGTCCCCGCGTGCACCACGCGGCCGCCCTGATCGCCGGAGCCGGGGCCGAGCTCGAGCATGAAGTCGGCCTGGCGGATGGCGGCGAGATCGTGCTCGACGACGACGACGGTGTTGCCCGCGTCGCGGAGGCGGCGGAGCAGGGCGAGCAGGCGGTCGGTGTCGCGCGGGTGGAGACCGACCGACGGCTCATCCAGCACGTAGAGCGTGTCCACCAGCCGGGCGCCCAGCGCGTTGGCGAGCGAGATGCGCTGGGCCTCGCCGCCGGACAGCGTGCGGGTCTGGCGGTCGAGGGTGAGGTAGCCCAGCCCGACGTCGCGGAGGAAGCCGAGCCGCGCGTCGAGCTGCTCGACGATCAGTTGAGCGATCTCGCGCTCGAAGGGCGTCAACCCGAGCGCCGCGAGCCACTCGTGGATGCCGTCGATCGAGCGCTCCGCCACGTCGGCGATGGTGTCGGCGCCGATCCGCACCGATCGGGCGTCGTCGTTCAGCCGGCTGCCGCCGCACGCGTCGCAGCTCTGGGCGAGCTGATATTGCCGGAGAAACACGCGGATGTACTGCTTGTAGCGCTTCTCCTCCAGGTCACGGAGGAAGGGGAAGATCCCCACGTAGCGGCCTTTCCGGCCGTAGAGCAGCTCCCGGCGGTGCGCGGCCTTGAGCTTCTGCCACGGCTTGTCGGCGTCGGCACCGAGCGTCCGCGCAAAGTCGAGCAGCATCCGCCGGCGCGACTCGTAGCGCGGCTTGGTCCACGGGTCGATCGCCCCCTGTGCGATGCTCCGCGTGGGGTCCGGCACGACGAGCGACTCGTCGTATTCCAGCACGGCGCCGAAGCCGTTACACCGGCCGCACGCGCCGCGCGGGTTGTTGAAGGAGAAGAGCGCGGGGGTGACCGTCGCCGCCGGCGTGTCGCACGCGCTGCAGGCGGGAAAGCGGGTGAAGCGGAGCCGCGCCTGCCCCGCCGCGAGCGGCGTGTGGAGCACGGTCGCGATACCCTCGCCCTCCTGGAACGCGGTCGCCATTGACTCGGCCAAGCGGCCGGCGGATGCCGCATCGGCCACGAGTCGGTCCACGACGACGAGCAGCTCGTGGGCGCGGGTCAGGTCCAGGCCGTCGGGGAGCTGGTCGAGGTGGTGCACGGCGCCGTCGGCCAGCACGCGGACGAAGCCGAGCGCGCGGAGATTTTCCACCACCGCCTCGTGGGTCAGCCGGGCGACGGGCGGGAGCGGAAACGCGACCTGGATCCGGTCGCCCGGGACGGCGGCGAGCACGTCGTCGGCCGCGCTCTGGGGCGTGTCCCGGCGCACCGGCGCGCCGCACGCCCGGCAGTAGCACCGTCCCACCCGCGCCCAGAGGAGGCGGAGGTAGTCGTACACTTCCGTGGCGGTGCCGACGGTGGACCGGCTGCTGACCGTCGGGTTCCGCTGCTCGATGGCGACCGACGGCGCGATCCCCTCGAGGTGATCCACCAGCGGCTTGGGCATCCGCTCG